>DAITNL010000006.1:14944-39580 GCA_036834665.1 Candidatus Competibacteraceae bacterium
CGATCGCCGGCAAGTCCGCGTAACAGGCATGACGAATCCGCATGCTTCACTGTTCCTTCTGTTTAAAAATTCTGGGGATATGACTGAAGATCACGGCGACACCTTCCCACTGCACGCTGAGAAAGACCAGAGCTGCAACACCTACTCACGGCGTGTGATCGAGACCGGATGCGTCGAGGCGGAAGCCCTGCAGAGCCAACCCCGCCATCAGCCTGGCTCTCAGCCAGCACCTCCAACCCAGGCTGGCATGATCTCTCCGCAGGGCATTCAGGCCGGCCAAAACCCATGTGGTGCAACCAAATCACCCTGCAGCGGTCCATGGCGGCATGGACATGATGCCTGTCGATCACCAACAACTCATAACAAAATGTTATAAAAAATACGGATGCAAATGCAGTGTTTTCCGAGTAGACTCGCGTTCTTCATCAGCACTATCACTGCTAAGCGCGCTGCGCATCATCTGTCACTACTGTCGTCTGAGGATACGCCGTCCCATGAGCCGCACCTACATGTTCACTTCCGAATCCGTCTCCGAAGGGCATCCGGATAAGATCGCCGATCAAATCTCTGATGCCGTGCTCGACGCGATCCTCGCCGCCGATCCGCGCGCCCGCGTGGCCTGCGAGACCCTGATCAAGACCGGCATGGTGGTGCTGGCTGGCGAGATCACCACCAATGCCTGGGTGGACTTCGACCAGATCGTGCGCGACACCGTAGTCGGCATTGGCTACGACAGTTCACGGGTTGGCTTTGACGGCGCCACCTGCGCCGTGCTGTCCTGCGTCGGCAAGCAGTCCTCCGACATCGCTCAGGGTGTAGACCGCGCCAAGCCCGAGGAACAGGGTGCCGGCGACCAGGGTCTGATGTTCGGCTATGCCACCAACGAAACCGATGTCCTGATGCCGGCGCCGATCACCTATGCCCACCGGCTGGTCCAGCGGCAGGCGGAAATGCGTAAAAGCGGTGTACTCCCCTGGCTGCGTCCCGATGCCAAGAGCCAGGTCACCTTTCGTTATGAAGACAACCGGGTGATCGGAGTCGAGGCGGTGGTGCTGTCCACCCAGCATGATCCCGAAATCAGCCACGCCCTGCTGTGCGAGGCGGTGATGGAGAACATCATTCTGCCGGTGCTGCCGGCGGAGTGGCTGGACAAGCACACCAAGTATCACATCAACCCGACCGGCAGCTTTGTCATCGGCGGTCCGGTAGGTGATTGCGGCCTGACCGGGCGCAAGATCATCGTTGATACCTATGGCGGCGCGGCGCACCACGGTGGCGGCGCCTTCTCCGGCAAGGATCCGTCCAAGGTTGACCGTTCCGCTGCCTATGCTGGCCGCTATGTCGCCAAGAACATCGTCGCCGCCGGCCTGGCCGACAAGTGCGAAATCCAGGTCTCCTACGCGATCGGTGTTGCCGAACCGACTTCGATCAGCATCAACACCTTCGGCACTGGCAAGCTTGACGAGGAGCGCCTGGTGGACATCGTGCGCGGTCACTTCGACCTGCGCCCCTATGGACTTGTGAAGATGCTCGACCTGATCCGGCCGATCTATCTCAAGACCGCCGCCTATGGACACTTTGGCCGCGAGGAGCCGGAATTCTCCTGGGAACGCACTGATCGCGCCGAAGCACTGCGCAACGCCGCCGGTCTGTAAACCCGATTTTCAGAGTCGTTTCGTCCCCGTACCGAGGGGCGCTGCAGCGGTGCTAGACACCGTCAGGCTCGGTGCGGGACCCTCCGTCCCCTTGCAACGGCGCCCGTTCAACCGTATGAGGAATACGTTATGAACGCTGCCGTGCGTGAAAAGAGCATCACCGATTACCAGGCCGATTACCGGATTGCTGATATCAGTCTGGCCGACTGGGGTCGCAAGGAAATCAGGATCGCCGAAACCGAAATGCCGGGCCTGATGGCCATCCGCGAGGAATTCGCAAAGAGCCAGCCCCTCAAGGGCGCCCGCATCACCGGCTCGCTGCACATGACCATCCAGACCGCCGTGCTGATCGAGACGCTGACCGCGCTCGGCGCCGAAGTGCGCTGGGCCTCGTGTAACATCTTCAGCACCCAGGACCATGCCGCTGCCGCGATCGCTGCCGACGGCATCCCGGTCTTTGCGGTCAAGGGCGAAACCCTGGCTGACTACTGGGACTACACCCACCGCATTTTCGAGTGGGTCGACGGCGGCTACTCGAACATGATCCTCGACGACGGCGGCGATGCCACGCTGCTGCTGCACCTGGGCGCCAAGGCCGAACAGGATCTATCGGTCATCGCCAAACCGACATCCGAAGAGGAAACCATTCTCTTCGCCGCGATCAAGGCTAAGCTCGCCACCGACCCGACCTGGTATTCCACACGTCTCGCCCAGATCAAGGGCGTCACTGAGGAAACCACCACCGGCGTGCATCGCCTGTACCAGATGCACCAGCGCGGCGACCTCAAGTTCCCGGCGATCAACGTCAACGACTCGGTCACTAAGTCCAAGTTCGACAACCTCTACGGCTGCCGCGAATCGCTGGTCGACGGCATCAAGCGCGCCACCGACGTGATGATCGCCGGCAAGGTGGCCGTGGTCTGCGGCTACGGCGACGTGGGCAAGGGCTCGGCGCAGGCTCTGCGCGCCCTGTCTGCCCAGGTCTGGGTCACCGAGATCGATCCGATCTGCGCCCTGCAGGCGGCGATGGAAGGCTACCGCGTCGTCACCATGGAATATGCTGCCGACAAGGCCGACATCTTCGTCACCACCACTGGCAATTTCCACGTCATCACCCACGACCACATGGCGGCGATGAAGGATCAGGCCATCGTCTGCAACATCGGCCATTTCGATAACGAAATCGACGTTGCCTCGCTGGAACAGTACCAGTGGGAAGAGATCAAGCCGCAGGTCGATCACGTGATCTTCCCGGACGGCAAGCGCATCATCCTGCTCGCCAAGGGCCGCCTGGTGAACCTCGGCTGCGGCACCGGCCATCCGTCCTACGTGATGAGTTCCAGCTTCGCCAATCAGACCATCGCCCAGATCGAGCTGTTCACGCGCACCGCTGAATACCCGGTGGGTGTGTACACGCTGCCCAAGCATCTGGACGAAAAAGTGGCCCGCCTGCAGTTGAAGAAGCTGAATGCTCAGCTGACCACGCTGCGTCCGGATCAGGCCGCCTACATTGGCGTGCCGATTGAAGGCCCGTACAAGACCGAGCACTACCGCTACTAAGCCACTGCGCGTCATGCCGCCGCCGGCACACTGTAGGAACGTAACCGGCGGCGGTCGCACCCGACCCATCTATTTTCCCTGGAGGGGCGACCATGCCCGCGCCATCCGACGGCTCTGCCGTCCTCAGTTGCGAATTCTTCCCACCGATCACCGCCGAAGGCCTGATCAAGCTGCAGGCCGCCCGCACCCAGTTGCTAGCCCTGCAGCCGGCCTATTTTTCGGTCACCTACGGAGCCGGCGGCTCCACCCGCGAACGCACCGTGGAAGCCGTGCTGGACATCCAGCACAGCGGTCCAGTGCCAGCTGCGCCGCACCTGACCTGCATTGCCGCTACCCGTGACAGCACCCGCGAACTGCTGCTGTACTACCGGGCGCAGGGCATTGGCCGGGTTGTAGCCTTGCGCGGCGACATGCCGTCAGGGATGCGCGATCCGGGCGAGTTTCGCCATGCCAATGAACTGGTGCAGTTCATCCGCACCGAGTTTGGCGATCATTTCCACATCGAAGTTGCCGCCTACCCCGAATACCATCCACAGGCACCCAGTCCCGAAAAGGACCTGGACAACTTCCAGCGCAAGGTCGACGCCGGCGCCAATAGCGCCATCACCCAGTACTTCTATAACGCCGATGCCTATTTCCGCTTCCGCGATACCTGCGCACAGCGTGGCATTACCATTCCCATCGTCCCCGGCATCATGCCGATCACCAATTTCACGCAACTGGCGCGCTTTTCCGACGCATGCGGCGCGGAAATCCCACGCTGGGTGCGCAAGAGCCTGGAGAGCTTTGGGGATGATCGCGAGGCGATCCGCGCGTTCGGGCTTGACGTGGTCAGTGCGCTATGCGAGCGGCTGCTGGCCGGCGGTGCGCCTGGCTTGCACTTTTACAGCATGAACCAAGCGACGCTGACGCTGGCGATTGCCGAACGGCTGGGCCTGATTCCGGCGCGCTAGTTCTGCCGGCAGCAGAGGACACAAAGCCCGGTTCCTGTTGTGGGAACCGGGCTTTTTTCAGCCTGTCCGATGGTGAAACGGATTGCTACTGAGCCGCAACCAGCGCCCGGGCATCCGGTCCGAGCGGCAGTGCATAGTCATAGGAGGCCAGCACCAGATTATCAGTGGCACGGATCAGGCGCGCGGTGACGTAGACCGACTGGCGCGCGACCGCGTAGGTACCGGCAATGACCGCCGCCGCGTTATGCGACTGACTGATCTCCCGCACCGAGCGCGACAGGGTCAGTTCACCCGTGCCCTCAGCGACGAAGATGTTATTACGCATCTTGATCTCAACCACCGTAAAACCCTGCTGCGCGAATCGCGAGCCGATCTGCTCACCGATCACCCGTCCCAGGGCGGACGATGTTTCGAGATTGTTGATATCAACGAAGGTTGCCGCCAGCAGGGGCTCACGACGCTCCTTCAGCCAGGGCGCCCGCATCAGCAGCGCGTCGGCAGCCTGATAGCTGGCATCCACCAGGTTGGTGTCACGGATAATCGGGCGCACCGGCACCTCGTCGGCAGACGAGGCACAGCCACCGATAACGCCCAGGCTGAGTGCGGTCAGCAGGACTGCTGTTCCACGCATGATCAGGTTCCCTCTCATGGCCCAACCACCTCTACCATCCGGGTCGTCACCGGTGCCGGCCCCTTGGCAATGTATTGATCGACGTTGTTATCGCTGATGTAGTAGATATCGCGCATGCGCGCTACATAGCGATCACCATTCATCACCGAGGTCGTGACGATGATTTCACTGTTCGGCGTATCCGTGATGTAGCCGGTGGCGATATCCAGGCCCACCGCGCCAAGCATCGCCGCCGAGGCCGGATTACCTGCATCTGCAACATTATGCAGTACCAGCACACTGCTGGTCAGCGCCGTGAACAGCCCCGGCACCGGGCGGATGAAGCCACGATCATTATGCGCCACGACCTGGATCTGGTAGCTCAGCGGCAAGCCCGCCGAGGGATTCTCACTGATCGAGAAGCCCTGCTCCATTAAATGGGTCATCAGCAGGCTATGGAAGGCCTCGCCGAAATCGCTGTTATGGCGCGGCGCCTGCACATACAGCGCCATCTGCCGGCCCGTCTGCTCACCCGAGCCAAGCAGCGACGCACGCAAACGGCCGGCTACGTCAGCGGCCAGAATATCCCAGTGTCCGGCGGCCTGCATTTTCTGTTGAAATGTCACCGGGTAGGTCGTGGCAACGGGGACCTGAGACACGCAAGCCCCGAGCCCAAAGCACAGGAGCAAAAGAGGGGCGTACAGGATTTTCATCGTTTCTCCCTCGGACACTTAGTATCCGCTATCGGCGTTATCCACCGAAGTGTAGCCGGTTATGTTGCCAGTGCCATCGCACTTTTTGATCTTGTTAGGTTGCGACGGGGTGAAGGTGGCGTCCACCCGGTGCTGACGCAAGGGCACCGCTTGTAAAACATGATACGACCGAACGGTTGCCGTTAAAAGCATGCCGGCTACGATCAGGATCTGCTGGCGCGCACCAGCCTTTGCTGCCCGGTTCCATGCCGCATCCTGCTGATCACCAGCATGAGCAAGAACCTGATGTTTCAGCACAGATGGCCCCATCAAACACATTATGTAGTGTTTTTGTTCATAAAAAATCTATATATAGAAAATACGCTGGTATTTACGGGTGCAGATCACTAGAATCCGCAAGCCTTGGCGGCGCACGATAGGCGTGGCGCTTTACCCTCCCCGCTGCGCACACCCCACGACCACTGCCCCGATATCCTGCCCGTGGATCGCCCGTTCAACAAGGATTTCCGTCATGATGCAAACTGCGCATATACAAACGATTGTTCAGCCGACCGCGGCCTCCGATGTACCGATGCAACCGGCTTCCCTGGAAATCTGGGAACAGAAATATCGCCTGCAAACCAAGGACGGTCGCGCCATCGACGAGACCATTGACAGCACCCTGCAGCGCGTTGCCCGCGCCCTAGCCGATGTCGAAACCACACCTGAGCAGCGCGAACACTGGTACGAAAAATTCCTCTGGGCACTGCGCTGTGGCGCCATCCCCGCCGGCCGAATCATCTCCAATGCCGGTTCCTGGAAATACAAACCCGCCACGTCGACAATTAATTGTACCGTCTCAGGCACCATCGAGGATTCGATGGATGACATTCTGCAAAAGGTGCATGAAGCAGGATTGACACTCAAGGCCGGCTGCGGCATTGGCTATTCATTTTCCACCCTGCGCCCGCGCGGTGCCTATGTCTCTGGAGCCGGTGCCTATACATCGGGTCCTTTGTCGTTCATGGATATTTACGACAAGATGTGCTTTACCGTCTCTTCGGCTGGCGGACGCCGCGGCGCGCAAATGGGGACGTTTGATGTAGGTCATCCCGATGTACTGGAATTTATTCGGGCCAAGCGTGAAGCTGGACGCCTGCGGCAATTTAACCTATCGCTATTGATCACCCGCGAGTTTATGGAAGCGGTCAAGCAGGATGCGGAATGGCCGCTGTCATTTCCGCTGCGTGCCCAGGAAACCACTCAGGATCAACTGGATCTGCAGGACTCCGATTTGGTGCTGTGGCGTGACTGGCCGACGACACAAGGCCTGATCGTTAATGATAAAGGCCAAGTCGCCTGCCGCATTTATCGGAAGATTCGCGCTAAACGGCTGTGGGACGTGATCATGTCGTCCACTTATGACTACGCTGAACCCGGGTTCATCCTGATTGACGAAGTCAATGAAATGAACAATAACTGGTTCTGCGAAACGGTGCAGGCCAGCAATCCATGCGGCGAGCAGATGCTGCCCCCCTACGGCTCCTGTCTGCTCGGCTCTATCAATCTGACCCAGTTCGTCCGCAATCCCTTTACCCAGGATGCCAGTTTTGATTGGGATACCTATCGTGACGTGGTCGCGATCTTCACACGCATGCTCGATAACGTGGTCGAGATCAATGGCCTGCCCCTGGAACAGCAGCGCCGGGAAATCACCAGCAAGCGCCGGCATGGCATGGGCTATCTGGGTCTGGGTTCCACGCTGACCCTGCTTGGCATACGCTACGGTTCCCCGGAGTCCCTGAGCTTCACCAAAGCCGTAACGCAGGAAATGGCCCTGACCGGGTGGCGCACCGCCTTGAGTCTGGCCCAGGAAAAAGGCCCCGCGCCCATTCTCGAACAGGATTTCGTCATCACGGCGGCACTGCTGCGTTTGCGCCCGGAAATGGAACGCGATGGCATTCATATTGGCGACCGGATCAAGGGCAAGGTTCTCCACGCCCGCTATAGCCGCTACATGCAACGCATCGCCCAGATCGATCCGCAACTGGTCGAGCAATTGGCGGAAACCGGCGCGCGCTTTACACATCACACCTCTATCGCTCCTACCGGCACCATCGCCCTATCGCTGGCCAATAACGCCAGCAACGGCATCGAACCCAGCTTTGCCCATCACTATTCGCGCAACATCATCCGTCCGGGCAAGAAGTCCAAGGAAAAGGTTGATGTATTCTCCTTTGAACTGCTCGCCTATCGACACCTGATAGATCCACAGGCCACAAGTGACCATCTGCCTGAGTATTTTATCTGCGCCGATGATGTGACACCCATACAGCATGTCGACGTGCAAGCTGCAGCACAATACTGGATCGATTCGAGCATCTCCAAAACCGCCAATGTACCCACTGATTTTCCTTATGAGTCATTCAAGGATATTTATTTCTATGCCTATGAGCGTGGGCTCAAGGGTTGCACCACCTTCCGCTTTAATCCAGAGGCGTTTCAAGGTGTGCTGGTCAAGGAGCAGGATCTCGCCAACACCCGCTACCGATTCGTACTTGAAGACGGCAGCGAAATCGACGTGACAGGCAACGAAGAAATTGAGTACGATGGCGAGCGACATACCGCAGCCAATTTATATGACGCTCTGAAGGAAGGCTATTATGGCAAATGGTAAGCGCAGATACCGCCATCCGGACCTGGAGACCTGACCATGGCCATTACAATCGATAAAAAAATCATTGCTTATAGCGTTGTCAAACCTGAAGGCGCGGCGCGTCCGGAAAGCGGTACGCCAGTGCCGACACAACCGGGCGTTGTGCAAATGCACGAGAAGGTCGAACGCCCGGAAGTGCTGATGGGACGCACCTATAAGGTTAAGACACCCCTGTCCGATCATGCGCTCTATATCACTATCAATGACATCATTCTCAATTCCGGCACCGAGCATGAAATGCGCCGACCGTTCGAGATCTTCATCAACTCGAAGGCCATGGAGCATTTTCAGTGGATTGTCGCTCTGACCCGGATTATCTCGGCGGTATTTCGCAAGGGCGGCGACAGTACATTCCTGGTGGAGGAAATGCGCTCGGTTTTCGATCCCAAGGGCGGCTATTTCAAGAAAGGTGGCAAGTACATGCCATCGCTGGTCGCGGAAATCGGCGACGTGATTGAATCGCACATGCGCTTCATTGGCCTGCTCAAGGCCGATGAACTGGATGAGCACCAGCGGCAACTGATCGAGGAGCATCGTAACAAGTATGAAGCCAGTATGAAGGCGGTCGAGGATACCGGCGCCAGCAGCTTTCCGCCGGAAGCCACGCTGTGCGGCAAATGCCAGACCAAGGCCGTCATTGTCATGGATGGCTGTCTGACCTGCCTGAACTGCGGCGATTCCAAGTGTTCCTAGCTGCCCCGCGTATCCGTCCATAACCGGAGAGCTTTTTCGATGACGACATCCCTGCCCGCTAGCATGCTCGCCGTTGCCATTGCCGCGCCCGGTGGCCCCGAGCAACTGGTCACGACCCGCCGTCCATTGCCGGAACCGGGTCCCGGCGAAGTCCTGATTCAGGTCACGGCTGCCGGCGTGAACCGCCCCGACTGCCTGCAGCGCCAGGGCAACTATGCGCCGCCGCCGGGTGCCTCAGATTTGCCTGGACTGGAAGTAGCCGGCACGATCGTTGCGCTCGGCAGTGGCGTCGCATCCTGGCGCATGGGTGACCCGGTCTGTGCCCTGCTGACCGGCGGCGGTTATGCCGAATACTGCACCGCACCGGCGCTGCAGTGCCTGCCAATTCCCGCCGGACTCAGCCTGCAACAGGCCGCTGCCCTGCCGGAAACCCTGTTCACGGTCTGGAGCAACGTCTTTGACCGGGCCCGGCTGCAGGCGGGCGAAACGCTGCTGGTCCATGGTGGAACAAGCGGTATCGGCACCACCGCCATCCAGCTAGCCCGGGCACTCGGTGCGCGCGTCATCACCACGGTCGGCAGTGCCGAGAAAGTACAGCCTTGCCTGGATCTAGGCGCGGAACGCGTGGTGTGCTACCGCGATGAGGATTTCGTGCAGGCGGCCAAGGCCTTCACTGACAACCGCGGCGTGGATGTGATTCTGGATATGGTGGGCGGCGATTATATGCAGCGCAATCTCAGCGCCCTGGCCGTAGAGGGTCGGCTGGTGTTCATCGCCTTCCTGCGCGGCGCCAAGGCGGAGCTGAATCTGGCGCCAGTACTCCTGAAGCGGCTGACCATCACCGGCTCGACCCTGCGTGCCCGACCGGTCGCCGATAAGGCCCGCATTGCCGCAGCGCTGCACCAGACCGTCTGGCCGCTGCTGGAGCAGGGCCGTATTCGACCGATACTCGATCAGGTCTTTCCGCTCGACGAGGCCGCCGCCGCCCATGCCCTGATGGAATCCAATCGCCACATCGGCAAGATCCTGCTGCAGGTCAGCTAAGCCCTCGTCCTTCTGTCTCTGTGCCTGGTGGTACTGGTCATCAGCGCTGCTAGTCATGGTTTTTGTGCGCGAAATCCGATGATTCCGCTTTGCAGCAAAAACACAGTGACGATGCTATGATAAATAAAAGCTGCTTCCAGACGCTGGGGCCAGCCTTTAAAACAGCTCGGCATCAACTAACATCAAGGGTGACGCTGCCGAATGCCGGCATGGATACCGGCCTCACCCGGAACAGTCGATGTCATAACAAAGCGCTGTTTCAATTTCGTCAGGCACGTTTGGCCTGCGCGAGTTTGTCATTTACAGGATCAAGAGGTTTAAAACATGCGTGGCTATCACAAGCTTCACCACCCGTTTGTATGGTTTGAAAATGGCGGCTGGTGGTTCAAGACCTTCGGTGAGCGCTTTGGGCCATACCGGGATCCGGTTGAAGCTCGCTACAACCTGCTCGTCATTCAGGGCTTGAGTTCCCGTCTGCGCCAGGCGGTTGCGCCATAAAACGCCACATGCGGCACTCCACTCTTGCCCTGCCCAGAAACGATCAAGCCGGACCCTGCACAGGGCCCGGCTTGATTATTTTCAGCGTTCCACACACCCAAACAGCCAATCCCTATTCGGCAGCGGCTTCCGGACGGTCCACCAGCTCGACATAAGCCATGGGCGCATTGTCACCGGCGCGGAATCCACACTTTAGGATGCGCAGGTAACCCCCTGGACGAGCCTGATAGCGTGGCCCCAGTTCATTGAACAGCTTGGTGACCACATCACGGTCACGCAAACGCGCAAACACCAGACGCCGGCGGGCAACGCTATCTTCCTTGGACAAGGTGATCAGCGGCTCGGCAACCCGGCGCAGTTCCTTGGCCTTAGGCAGGGTGGTGCAAATCAGCTCATGCGTGAACAGGGAAGCCGCCATGTTGCTGAACATGGCCTTACGGTGGCTGCTGGTGCGATTCAGCTTGCGACCGGCTTTGCGATGGCGCATAACAATGGTTCCTTACAAAAATTCAGATACTCAGTTCATGGCTGAACAGGCAACAACAGCGCTGTCAATCCTCGGCATCCTGATCATCGATATCCGCAGCGCGTGAACCCTGACGCATCGACCGGTCGGTATCGGCGGCATCATTCAGGGCAGCGGCGCGGCGCCCCGCAGCGCGTTCGTCACCCTGCTCTAGATTCGGCGGCGGCCAGTTCTCGACCTTCATCCCCAAGCCCAGCTTGTACTTGGCCAGGACATCCTTGATCTCGGTCAGCGATTTCTTACCCAGATTAGGCGTCTTGAGCAACTCTGCCTCGGTACGCTGCACCAGATCGCCAATGTAGTAGATGTTCTCCGCCTTCAGGCAGTTAGCCGAACGCACGGTCAATTCCAGATCATCGACGGGCTGGACCAGTACCGGATCGATATCCAGCGGTGGCTGTGAAACTGGCTCGCTTTTTTCACCCTTGAGCTCGACAAACGCCGCCAACTGGTCCTGCAGGATCCGCGCGGCAGTACGAATCGCTTCCTCGGGATCGATAGTGCCGTTGGTTTCCAGATTCAGCACCAGCTTATCCAGGTTAGTCCGCTGCTCAACGCGCGCATTCTCAACCCGGTAGCTGACGCGCTCAATCGGGCTGAACGAGGCATCCAGGCGCAACTGACCGATAGGCCGAGCCTCGTGATCCACACCTTCCCGCTGCGTCACCGGCCAGTAGCCACAGCCCCGCTCTACCCTGAGAGACATGGTGATCTCGCCACTCTTGGTAAGATGGGCAATCACCTGCTCCGGGTTGACGATTTCGACAGCATGGCTGGCTTCTATATCACCCGCTACGACCTGGCCCGGACCCTTCTTGGTTAAGCGCAGCCGCGCTTCAGTCGAGCCGTCCTGGAGCGTAACCGCGACCCGCTTCAGATTCAGCAAGATATCAATGACATCTTCCTGGACCCCTTCGATCGTGGAATACTCGTGCAGAACACCCTCGATCTCGCATTCCACGATCGCGGCGCCGGGTATGGAGGAGAGCAGAATCCGCCGCAGGGCATTGCCCAGGGTGTAGCCAAATCCACGCTCCAGCGGCTCCACGGTCACCTGCGCCGATCGCCGCTTATCGTCGAGAATCTTGACATCGACGCGGTTCGGTTTCAGCAACTCAAATACGCTCGCCATCCGTTCCCCCCGGAATCGGTCACTTGGAGTACAACTCCACAACCAGGGATTCGTTGATATCGGCCGGCAGATCGGCGCGATCCGGAACCCGCTTGAGCACGCCGCTCTTCTTGCCAGCGTCGACTTCAACCCAGTCCACGAAACCCTGGCCCTGCGCCAACTGCAGCGCGGACTGAACACGGATCTGCTCACGACTCTTCTCGTGAACCGCGACCACGTCACCGGGTTTAATCTGGTAGGACGGAATATTGACCCGCTGCCCATTGACCGTAATGGCGCGATGCGAAACCAACTGCCGTGCTTCGGCGCGGGTGCTACCAAAACCCATCCGATACACAACGTTATCCAGGCGGCACTCCAACAGCTGCAACAGGTTTTCACCCGTCGAGCCCTTCAGACGCGCCGCTTCCTTGTAATAATTGAGAAACTGCCGCTCCAGCACGCCATAGATGCGGCGCAGCTTCTGCTTTTCCCGCAACTGCAGACCATAGTTGGAAAGGCGGGGACGGCGCGCGCCATGCTGGCCGGGCAGCCGCTCCAGATTGCACTTGGACTCCAGCGGCCGGGCCGCGGACTTCAGGAACAGGTCCACGCCTTCCCGGCGGCTCAACTTGCACTTGGGACCGAGATATCTCGCCACGGTTCGACTCCTGTACTAGACGCGACGGCGCTTCGGGGGACGGCAGCCGTTATGCGGGATCGGCGTCACGTCCATAATGCTCATGATCTTGAAACCAGCGGCATTCAGAGCGCGCACTGCTGATTCACGACCAGGACCCGGTCCCTTAACGTTGACTTCCAGATTCTTGACGCCGTAGTCCTTGACCACATTACCCACCCGCTCGGCCGCAACCTGAGCGGCAAACGGCGTGCTCTTGCGCGAACCGCGAAATCCCGAGCCACCCGACGTCGCCCATGCCAGGGTGTTACCCTGCCGATCGGTGATGGTGATGATGGTATTGTTAAACGAGGCGTGGATATGGGCGATACCATCCACGACATTCTTTTTGACGCGCTTGCGCGTCTTGGTAACCGGTTTTGCCATGCTCTGACCTATGCCAGCGATGTTCCAGAAAATTCAGGCGGGCTTACTTGCGAATCGCGCGTCGCGGACCCTTGCGCGTCCGGGCGTTGGTGCGGGTGCGCTGGCCGCGCACCGGCAAGCCGCGCCGATGCCGCAAGCCACGGTAGCAGCCGAGATCCATCAACCGCTTGATGCTCATCGACACTTCGCGGCGCAGGTCGCCTTCCACGATGTATTTGGCGACCTCGGCACGCAATGCATCGACTTGCGCTTCGTTCAGGTCGCGAACTTTGGTTTCCGGAGCAACGTCGGCTGCCACACAAATCTGGCAAGCACGCGTTTTACCGATGCCATAGATGGCTTGCAGTGCGATCACCGCATGCTTGTTAACCGGAATATTGATACCTGCAATACGGGCCATGCCTTACAATCCCTCCCATCGCGCCCGGGCGTTTACCGCGCAAAGAAGCGAGAATTTAACTCACCCGGCGATGTAAATCAATCGATAAAGTTGGTAGCGATCTATCCCTGCCGCTGCTTATGGCGGGCATCCTTGCAGATTACCCGAACCACGCGTTCGCGGCGGATAATCTTGCAGTTACGGCAGATCTTCTTGACTGAGGCACGCACTTTCATTGTCATTCTCCAAAATTCAACAGGCGCCGCGCAGGGCGGCGCGCCAGCAAACAGTTTGTACTCAACGCAGCAGACTCTGCCCCTTGAAACTGCTCTTCTTCAGCAGACTCTCGTACTGGTGCGACATCAGGTGGGCCTGCACCTGGGCCATGAAGTCCATGACCACCACCACGATGATCAGCAGGGAGGTACCGCCGAAATAGAACGGTACTCGCCAGTATAGAATCAGGAACTCGGGCATCAGGCAGACTGCGGTGATGTACAGAGCGCCGATCAGCGTCAGGCGCGTCAGCACCTTATCGATGTAGGTTGCGGTCTGCGTGCCGGGACGAATACCCGGAATGAACGCGCCCGACTTCTTCAAGTTATCGGCGGTTTCCTTGGAGTTGAACACCAGCGCCGTATAGAAGAAACAGAAGAACACGATCAGGCCAGCATAGAGCAACACGTACAGCGGCTGACCTGGTGACAGGGTTGAGCTGAGGTCGCGCAGCCATTCCATATGGGGGGCGTTGCCGAACCAGCTGCCCAGCGTGGCCGGAAACAGAATCAGGCTGGAGGCGAAGATCGGTGGAATCACCCCGGACATGTTGAGCTTCAGCGGCAGGTGGGTGGTCTGCGCTGCATACATGCGCCGCCCCTGCTGCCGCTTGGCATAGTTGACCGTAATCCGCCGCTGGCCACGCTCGACGAACACTACGCAGCCGGTCACCACCACCGCCAGCACCAGCAGAAACAGGACCAGCATGACATGCAACTCACCGGTGCGCGCCAGTTCCAGCGTCCCACCGACCGCTTGCGGCAAGCCGGCGACGATGCCAGCGAAGATCAGCATAGAGATGCCATTGCCGATGCCACGCTCGGTCACCTGTTCGCCCAGCCACATCAGGAACAGCGTTCCTGTGACCAGACTGATGGTGGCGACCATGATGAAACCGATGCCCGGTGCAATCACCACCGTGCTTCCGCCAGCCATCTGGCCCTGCAGGGCCATGCTGACGCCGATAGCCTGGAAGGCCGCTAGCAGCACCGTCAGGTAGCGCGTATAGCGCGTCAGCGTATGCCGGCCTGCGGCACCGCCCTCCTTACGCAACTGCTCCAGGGAGGGTACGACCATCGACATCAGCTGCAGGATGATCGAAGCCGAGATATAGGGCATGACGCCCAGCGCGAAAATACTCAGCCGCTGTAGCGCGCCGCCCGAAAACATGTTGAACATGTCAAGGATGGTGCCGCGCTGCTGGTCGAACAACTGCGCCATCGCGTGCGGATCGATACCCGGCACCGGGATGTGCGTACCGATGCGGAACACGACCAGCGCCCCCAGCAAAAACAGGAGGCGTTGGCGCAGTTCGGTCATCTTGCCAAGATCCGGCAGAGCGGTCGCCATGGTCGCTTACTCGAGGATGGTCCCGCCAGCTGCCAGCACTGCCGCGCGAGCGCCCTTGGTCAGCACCAAGCCGCGCAAGGTCACCGGCTGTGCCAGTTTGCCGGACAGGATAATCTTGACCTGCTTGGCGAACACCGGCACCAGATTCACCAACTTGAGCACGGTCAGATCGATCACCTCGGCCTCAATACCGGCCAGTGCATAAAGCCGCACCTCGGCGGTGTCCTTGGCAGTCATCGAACGGAACCCACGCTTGGGCAGGCGCCGCTGCAGGGGCATCTGGCCGCCTTCGAAACCGACCTTGTGGTAACCACCGGCCCGGGCATGCTGGCCCTTGTGACCACGGCCTGCAGTCTTGCCGAGACCGGAACCGATGCCGCGCCCGACCCGACGCTGTTCTGGCCGGCTGCCAGCAGCCGACTTGATGGTATTCAGACGCATGGGTCAGGCCTCCTCGACCTTGAGCAAATACGAAACCTTGCGAATCATGCCGCGGTTTTCTGGAGTGTCGATGACCAGCGCACTGCTGTGCAGCCGTCGCAACCCCAACCCGCGCACGCAGGCCTTATGTGCGGCCAACCGACCATGCACGCTCTTGACCAGAGTGACTTTCAACTTCTCGGCCATATCCATCAGCTCCGAATCTCGTCCACGCTCTTGCCGCGCTTGGCAGCCTGATAATCAGGCGATTTCATGGCACCCAGGCCGCGAATGGTCGCCCGCACCACGTTGATCGGGTTGCGCGATCCTACGCACTTGGACAGCACATCCTTGACGCCCACCACCTCGAACACCGCGCGCATGGCGCCACCGGCGATGATGCCGGTACCTTCGGAGGCCGGCTGCATGAAGACCCGCGCCGCGCCGTGCTCGGCCGTAATCGGGTACTGCAGGGTGGTACCATTCAGGGCTACGCTGCGCATGTTCTTGCGCGCCTTGTCCATCGCCTTCTGGATAGCCATTGGCACTTCGCGGGCCTTGCCATAACCCAGACCAACCCGACCATTACCGTCACCGACCACGGTCAGCGCGGTGAAGCCAAACTGCCGGCCGCCCTTGACCACCTTGGCCACCCGGTTAACTGCAATCAGCTTTTCCTGCAGGCCATCAGTGCTCTGGGAGCTTTCTACGTTCGTCGCCATGCTCTCTGTTCCTTAAAACTGCAAACCGTTCTCGCGGGCGGCATCGGCGAGCGCCTTGACCCGGCCGTGATACTTGAAGCCGGAGCGATCGAACGCGACCTGGGTGATGCCGATGGCCTTGGCTTTCTCGGCGATCGCCTTGCCCACAGCCTGGGCGGCCTCGATATTGCCGGTGCTCTTGAGCGACTGGCGCATGGATGTTTCCAGGGTGGAAACCGCCGCCAGCGTCTGGTCTCCGGCGGGCGCCGGCATGATGAGTTGCGCGTAAATATGGCGCGGTGTGCGATGTATGCACAAGCGACAAACGCCCAGCTCGCGGATCTTGAGTCGGGTCCGCAACCCGCGCCGCAGGCGCATGCCCTTCTTATCGGCTGCTTTCTTGTCCATGGCGAATCCTTACTTCTTCTTGGCTTCTTTCAGGATGATGGTCTCATCCGCATAGCGCACGCCCTTGCCCTTGTAGGGTTCTGGCGGCCGATAGGCGCGGATCTTGGCGGCGACTTCGCCAACCTGCTGCTTGTCCACGCCCCGGATGATGATCTCGGTCTGGCTGGGCGTTTCGATGGTGATGCCGTCTGGCACCTTGAATTCGACCGGATGCGAGAAACCGAGCGTCAGGTTCAGCACCTTACCCTGGGACTGAGCGCGGTAGCCGACGCCCACCAGTTGCAGCTTGCGGGAGAAGCCCTGTGAAACTCCGATCACCATATTGTTGAGCAGCGCACGCATGGTACCGGTCATGGCCCGATACTTCGCTTCGTTGGACAGTTTGCAGGGCTGGAGCTTGAGTTCGGCGCCTGTCTGTTCAACGAGTACCAACGGATGTACGGACAGAGCGGCCGTGCCGTTCTTACCCTGGAGCGTGACCTGCTGCCCTTCGACCGTCACGCTGACACCGGCAGGAATCGCCACGGGCTTGCGGCCGACGCGCGAACTGCGGATTTTCTTGTCCTGCTTCACTACGGTTGCCATGGATGCGTCTCCTTACGCCACAACGCACAGCACTTCGCCGCCATAGCCGGCAGCGCGCGCAGCGCGATCGCTCATCAGGCCCTTGGGGGTGGAAACGATCGCCACACCCAGACCACCCATGACCTTGGGCAGCTCATCCTTGCCACGGAAGACCCGCCGGCCCGGGCGACTGATGCGCTCGATGCGCTCGATCACCGGCTGACCTTCGAAATACTTCAGGATTACGGTCAGCTCGGCCTTGCCAGGCGCGGTCTGCACCGTCGAGAAATCGGTTACATAGCCCTCGTCGCGCAGGACCTGGGCGATCGCTGACTTGAGCTTGGAAGCCGGCATGCTCACCTGGGCCTTGGCCGCAGCCTGAGCATTGCGGATGCGCGTCAGCATATCCGCGATGGGGTCGGTCATACTCATTGTAAAAATAACTCCACGTGGTCAGTCTTGGGATTGTCGCACAGGGCGGACCATCCCCTGAACTTAAGGCGTCATCGCCCCACCGTGACCGGCAGGGTCTGTCTACCAGCTGGCCTTGCGTAAACCCGGCACATCGCCGCGCATGGCGGCTTCGCGCAGCTTGTTGCGGCCCAAGCCAAACTTGCGATAAAAGCCGTGCGGACGCCCGGTCAGCCGGCAGCGATTCTGGCCGCGCACCGGACTGGCATCACGCGGCTGCGTCTGCAGACGCTTCTGGGCGTCCCGCCGCTGTTCGGGTGTGCTGGCCGGATTGCGGATAATCTCCTTCAACTCGGTGCGCCGGGCAGCGTACTGTTCGACAGTGCGTACCCGCCGCACTTCGCGGTTGATCATGCTCAGTTTTGCCACACTCTAATCCTCAACTGCGGAACGGGAAATCGAACGCCGCCAACAGGGCGCGGCCTTCCTCATCGGTGCGCGCCGTGGTGGTGATGGTGATATCGAGACCGCGAATGGCGTCGATCTTGTCGTAATCGATTTCCGGAAAGATGATCTGCTCGCGCACACCCAGGCTGTAGTTGCCACGACCATCAAAGGCCCGGGCACTGAAGCCGCGAAAGTCGCGAATGCGTGGGATGGCAATATTGACCAGCCGATCCAGGAACTCATACATGCGCTCGCGGCGCAGCGTCACCTTGCAACCGATCGGCCAGTCGGCGCGAATCTTGAAGCCGGCAATGGATTTGCGCGACAAGGTCACGATCGGCTTCTGACCGGCGATCTGGGTCATATTGCTGACCGCATGCTCCATGATCTTCTTGTCGGCAACCGCCTCGCCAACCCCCATGTTCAGGGTGATCTTGGTGATGCGCGGCACTTCCATGACATTGCGGTAGTTGAACTGCTCACGCAGCTTCGGCACTACCGCCTCGCGATAATACTGTTGCAGTCGGGCCATGACCGTCTCCTCAGACATCCACGACTTCGTTGTTAGACTTGAAGTAGCGCACCTTGCGCCCATCTTCCAGGATGCGGAAACCGACCCGGTCGCCCCGCTTGGTCAGCGGATTGAACAGCATCACGTTGGAGGCATGAATCGAGGCTTCGCGCTCGACAATACCACCGGCCACACCGCGAGCCGGATTGGCCTTGGTGTGACGCTTGATCACGTTGACGCCCGCCACGAGCAGGTGTTCGCTATCCAACACGCGAACGACCTTGCCGCGCCGCCCTTTGTCCTTGCCCGCGATGACGATGACTTCATCGTCCTTTCGAATTCTGCGCATTACCGCTTTCCTCCCGCCTCACAGCACTTCCGGGGCCAGGGATATGATCTTCATGAAGCGCTCGCCGCGCAGTTCACGGGTCACTGGTCCGAAAATGCGGGTGCCAATCGGCTCCAGCTTGTTATTGAGCAGCACCGCTGCATTACCGTCGAAACGGATCAGCGAGCCGTCGGGCCGGCGCACACCCTTGCGGGTCCGCACCACAACCGCGTTGTAGACCTCGCCCTTGTTGACCTTGCCGCGAGGGATCGCGTCCTTGACGCTGACCTTAATGATGTCGCCAATGTGCGCGTACCGGCGGTGCGACCCACCCAGTACCTTGATGCACATCAACCGGCGGGCGCCGCTGTTATCGGCAACGCCCAACATCGTTTGCATCTGAATCATGGTTCTACATTCCGTTCAGGGATTCTGGAAAACGCCGGTTTGCCGGGCGCATCCGCCAGAACGCAGCGATCATTGCGCGCGCTCAACCACCTGAACCAGCGTCCAGGTCTTGGTCTTGGACAACGGGCGGCATTGGCGGATGGTGACCGTATCGCCTTCGCGGCACTCGTTATGCTCGTCATGGGCGTGCAGCTTGGTCGACCGACGGATGTACTTGCCGTAAATGGGGTGTTTGACCAGCCGCTCGATCACCACCGTGATGGTTTTATCCATCTTGCTGCTGGCCACGCGCCCGGTCAGGGTCCGCTCTACCTGGTTTTCCGTCGTCATGCCTTGTCCGCCTTCTCGCTCATCACCATCCGCACCCGGGCAATATTCCGCCGCACTTGCTGGAGCAGGTGGGGCTTGCTCGCCTGACCGGTGGCCCGCTGCATCCGCAGGTTGAACTGCTCGCGCAGCAGCGCCAGCAGTTCCTGCTTCAGTTCGTCCGTATTTTTTTGCCGCAACTCGTTCGCTTTCATCACATCACCGTCCGGGCCACGAAGATCGTCCGTACCGGGAGCTTAGCCGCCGCCAGGCGAAACGCCTCGCGGGCAATCGCTTCGGAAACGCCCTCGACCTCATACAACACGCAACCGGGCTTGATTCTGGCGACCCAGTATTCGACGCTACCCTTGCCGCTGCCCATGCGGACTTCGAGGGGTTTCTTGGTAATCGGCTTGTCCGGGAAGATGCGAATCCACACTTTGCCGCCGCGCTTGATATAGCGATTGATCGCGCGTCGCGCGGCTTCGATCTGGCGGGCAGTTAACATCCCGCGCGTGGTGCACTTCAGCCCATACTCGCCGAAACTCACCCGGTTGCCGCTGGTGGCCAGCCCCCGGTTGCGCCCCTTGCGCTGCTTGCGGAATTTCGTTCTTTTCGGCTGTAACATGTTCAGTCTCGTCTATAAACAAAGGAACTCCGCGACAGCGCACGGAGTTCCGCGATCATCCCGGGTTTTCAGCCAGCGGCCGCTTTTTCGGCTTTGGCTTCACCCTGACGGTCGAAGCCAAACACCTCACCCTTGAAAATCCAGACCTTGATGCCGATGACTCCGTAGGTAGTCCGGGCCTCCGCCAAACCGTAATCGATGTTGGCGCGCAGGGTATGCAGCGGCACCCGCCCTTCGCGGGTCCACTCGCTGCGGGCAATCTCGGCACCGTTCAAGCGACCGGAAACTTGTATCTTAACGCCTAATGCACCCAAACGCATAGCGTTGGCGACCGCGCGTTTCATGGCGCGCCGGAACATGATGCGCCGCTCCAGCTGCTGTGCCACGCTCTCGGCAACGAGCTGGGCATCGAGCTCCGGTTTGCGGATTTCCTCGATGTTGATCTGCAGGTCGTTAACCTTCAGCGCCATCATCCTGGCGACATCCTTGCGCAGGGCTTCGATATCCTCGCCCTTCTTGCCGATCACCACGCCAGGACGGGCGGTATGGATGGTGATGCGGGCGAGGCGCGCCGGCCGCTCGATCTGCACCCGGCTCACTGAGGCATTGGACAGCTTCTTCTTCAGGAACTCGCGCACGCGCAGGTCGGTTTCCAGCAGATCGGGAAAATTCTTGCTGCTGGCATACCACTTGGACGTCCAATCGGTCGCGATCCCCAGCCGAATACCCGTCGGACTGACTTTCTGGCCCATGTCGTTTTTCGCTCCTGTTACTCGGCTACGGTCACGGTGATGTGGCTGGTGCGCTTGACGACGCGATTGCCACGGCCCTTGGCCCGAGCATGCATGCGCTTGAGCAGCGGCCCGGCATCGACGCAAACGGCCGATACCCTCAGTTCATCGATATCGGCACCTTCGTTGTGCTCGGCGTTGGCAATGGCCGACTCCAGAACCTGCTTGATCAGCTGCGCGGCCTTCTTGTTGCTGAAGGTCAACAGCTGCAGCGCCCGGTCCACCGGCAGGTTGCGCACCTGATCAGCGACCAGTCGCGCCTTCTGCGGCGAGATACGGGCCTGTTTCATAACAGCGACAGCTTGCATGGACATGCCCCCTCTTACCTGGATTTCTTGTCGGCCGCGTGGCCGCGGTAGGTACGGGTCGCGGCAAACTCGCCGAGCTTGTGACCGACCATGTTCTCGGTGACCAGAATCGGCACATGCTGGCGACCGTTATGCACGGCAATCGTCAGCCCGACCATTTCCGGCAGGATCATCGAACGGCGCGACCAGGTCTTGATCGGCCGCTTAGTGTTGGTAGCGACCGCCTGCTCCACCTTTTTGAACAGGTGGAGATCGACGAACGGTCCTTTTTTAATCGAGCGTGGCACGTTACTTATCCTCTCGGTTGCACCGTCCCCGGCTGGCAGCGGGGACGACCGCCCGGTCCCAGCCGAGCGGCCCTTGCATTATTTCGCTTTACGCCGGCGCACGATGAACTTGTCAGTGCGCTTGTTCGAGCGGGTCTTGTAGCCCTTGGTCGGCGTACCCCACGGCGATACCGGATGGCGACCGCCCGAGGTGCGGCCTTCACCGCCGCCGTGCGGGTGATCAACCGGGTTCATGGCCACGCCGCGCACGGTCGGACGCACGCCGCGCCAGCGCTTGGCGCCGGCCTTGCCGAGCGAACGCAGGCTATGCTCGCTGTTGCCAACCTCGCCAATGGTGGCTTTGCAGTCGGCGTGCACCTTGCGAATTTCGCCAGAGCGCATCCGCAGAGTGGCGTAGCTGCCCTCACGGGCGATCAGTTGCACCGAGGCGCCGGCACTGCGGGCGATCTGTGCACCCTTGCCAGGGCGCAGTTCGACGCAGTGCACCTGGCTACCGACCGGCACGTTGCGCAGCGGCAGGGCGTTGCCGGGCTTGATCGGCGCCGCCGGCCCCGACATCAGGGCCGTGCCAGCGCGTACATCCCGCGGCGCGATGATGTAGCGACGCTCGCCATCCGCGTACAGCAGCAGGGCGATATGCGCGCTGCGATTCGGATCGTACTCAAGACGCTCGACCTGCGCCGGGATATTGTCCTTATCGCGCTTAAAGTCGATCAGCCGGTAGTGCTGCTTATGGCCGCCACCCTGATGCCGGGTGGTGATGCGGCCCATATTGTTACGGCCGCCCTTGCGGGTCTGCTTCTCCAGCAGCGGCTCGTGCGGCTTGCCCTTGTGCAGATCCGGGTTGACGACCTTGATCACAAAGCGCCGGCCGGGCGAAGTCGGTTTAGTTTTGACGATTGGCATGGGTGTTTACCTTAATCCTGCAGTACCGGGGCCCGGAATGCCCACTTACTCGGCCACCATGAAGTCGATTTCATGACCGGCTTCCAGGGAGACATAGGCCTTCTTCCAGTCCGAGCGCTGGCCATACACCGCCCCGAAGCGCTTGCGTTTGCCCTTGACGTTGACGACCGTGACATCCTTGACCTTGACGTTGAACAAGGTCTCGACGGCGCCCTTGATTTCGGGCTTGGTGGCATCGCGCAGCACCTTGAAGACCACCTGATTGTGCTGTTCGGCAGCCCGGTTGCTCTTTTCGGAGACATGCGGGGCCAGCAGAATCTTGAGCAATCGTTCCTGGTTCATGCCAGCCACTCCCCGACACGCTGCAGTGCGCCCACTGTCATTACCACTGTATCGGACCCGACCAGGGTGACTGGATCCAGGCCCACCACATCGCTGACCGCAACGCCGCGTAGATTGCGCGCCGACAGGTACAGATTAAGATCCACGCTCTCGGTCACCAGCAACACCCGGCGCTGCTCAGCCAGCCCCAGATTCGCCAATTGGGCGATCATGTGCTTGGTCTTGATTTCCGGGAAGTCCAGCGCATCAACCAGCAGCAGGCGCTCCTGGCGCAGCAGCTCGGAGAAGATGGCGCGCATGGCGGCGCGATACATCTTGCGGTTGAGTTTCTGCGTGTGATCCTGCGGGCGTGCCGCAAAGGTCACACCACCGCCGCGCCACAGCGGACCCCGGGTCGTACCGGCGCGGGCGCGCCCGGTCCCCTTCTGCCGCCAGGGCTTCAGTCCGCCACCGCGGACCTCGGCACGGGTTTTTTGCGCGCGGGTGCCAGCACGGCCACCTGCCAGATAAGCCACCACAGCCTGATGCACCAGCGTCTCGTTGAACGGCCGGGTAAAGGTCTCATCGGCTACCGAGATTTGGCCGGTCGCCGCGCCACTCGCGTTTTTGACCTGAAGTTCCATATCGCCTCCTTACCGGCGCGCCTTCACGGCGGGCCGAATCATCACATCGCTGCCCTTGGCCCCAGGCACCGCCCCCTTGATCGCCAGCAGATTACGCTCGGCATCGACGCGCACCACTTCCAGGTTCTGTGTGCAGCGCCGCGCCGCGCCCAGATGGCCGGCCATTTTCTTGCCCTTGAACACCCGGCCCGGACTCTGGTTCTGACCGATGGAACCGGGCGCGCGATGGGACAGCGAGTTACCGTGGGTGGCGCGCTGGCTGCGGAAGTGATGACGCTTGATGGCGCCGGCGAAACCCTTACCGATAGTGGTACCGGTCACGTCGACTTTCTGGCCGACCTGGAACAGGTCAACGTTCAATTCGGCACCGACCTGAATATCGACACCTTCGTCCTCGGCGAGACGGAACTCCCACAGGCCACGGCCCGGCTCCAGACCGGCCTTGGCAAAGTGACCCGCCATGGGCTTGGTCACCCGGTTGGCGCGGCGACTGCCGATCGTGACCTGCAGCGCGCGATAACCGTCGCTTTCCTCAGTCTTGAGCTGGGTGACGCGGTTGGGTTCGACTTCGATGAGGGTGACGGGAATTGAAACGCCATCCTCCGTGAAAACGCGAGTCATACCGGCCTTGCGGCCGATGAGTCCTAGTGCCATTTTTTAAACCTCTTAATCGACAACTACGGGCCAGAGGAGGGGAAGGCGCCCCTCATGGCCCGGATCGCTTGCGCGCTCAGTTCAGTTTGATCTGAACATCCACGCCGGCCGCCAGGTCAAGGCGCATCAGCGCATCAACCGTCTTGTCGGTAGGATCGACGATATCCATGAGTCGCTTGTGGGTCCGCAGTTCGTACTGGTCACGCGCATCCTTGTTGACATGCGGCGAGATCAGCACGGTAAAACGCTCCATCTTGGTCGGCAGCGGAATCGGGCCGCGAACCTGGGCGCCCGTGCGCTTGGCGGTCTCGACGATCTCTCGCGCCGACTGGTCGATCAAGCGGTGATCAAACGCCTTGAGGCGGATACGGATACGCTGGCTGGTCATGACACTCACTCAATGATCTTAGCGACGACGCCGGCGCCGACGGTACGACCGCCCTCGCGGATGGCGAAACGCAGAC
>DAITNL010000007.1:0-29524 GCA_036834665.1 Candidatus Competibacteraceae bacterium
GGCGGCGCCTTCACCGCTTCCGCTACCGGCGATTCCACTACCGGTGCCGCCTTCACCGCTTCCGCTACCGGCGATTCCACTACCGGCGGCGCTTTCACCGCTTCCGCTACCGGCGATTCCACTACAGGCGGCGCTTTCACCGCTTCCGCTACCGGCGATTCCGCTACAGGCGGCGCCTTCACCGCTTCCGCAACCAGCGCAGGCTCAAGCGGTGTCGGCGATGCCAGCACAAACACATCTGGACCCTTGCCAGTTGATTGAGCAGCGGGCATCGTTTCAGATAACAATGGCGCAGTCGGAGCAGGCGGATCTGCAGGCGCAGCCGGTTTTGCCTCTGCCGCTGCCGGTGCAGTTGACGCTGCCGCTGCCGTCGCCTCTGCCGGCGCATTCATACCGGCCAACTGCGCCGCCACTGCCGAACCGGACAACTCGGCAATCTCCCGCAGCGTCGGAATCCGCAGCATCGAGCCGCCCTTCAGCCCGCTAATACCCGCCTTGCTGAAGGCTTGCGGATTGGCCTTGAACAGCGCCTGCATCATCTGCTCGCGGGTAACGCCCGGATCAGGACGCAGCTTGAGCGCAATCCCCCACAATCCCTCACCAGGCAACACGGGACCATACTGATCACCGGGCCGATAGACCGGAACCGGTGCAGCCGGTGCCCCCGCGACCGTCAAAGGCTCACTGGACGGCTTGCCCTCGGCTATGGCGGTACTCACCGTGATCGCACCCTTAGGCATCTCCGGCACCGCGCCCGGCTCATTTCCCGCATCCAAAACCGTCTTGCTGCGTTCCTTACCGCGCCGGGCCAGCCGCTGCACCGGATCCAGCAGCACGGTGTATTCACGAAAGGTCTTACCGCGCGGCCAGCCAAACTCCAGCAGCAGCGCCAGCGATGGCTCACGAATCGGCTGCATCGACACCATCTTCACATACACCTGTCCCTCAGCATCGTACTGGAGTGAAAACACCAGTTGATCGACCGCCCGGGCGCGATCGAGACCAAACTCGCTGAACATCGCCGGTGACGCCACCTTGACCGAAAAGCGATCCAGCTCCTCCGGAGTCAGGTTAGGCAGCGGGATTGTTGCGTCAAACAACTGGTTCAGGGCGGAATTCACCCGAATCTCACCGACCTCGATTGCCAGGGCACACACCGGCCCCAGCAACAGCGGCACCAGCCCCCAAAAACCGGTTCTACGCATCATCAGCATTCCTCTCATCGGATCATGGCGCGGTGTGCACGGGCGCATGACCCGCAACAACCGACGCGCTTGAATTACCCTATTCTAGAATGGCAGCTTGAAGCCTTGCTAAGCGATACCGGCCGCCCATCAATCAAATCGCGGCGCGAATACTGCTCCGGCGCTGTACGTCAATTTCCATGCACACATCTGGACTACCGCCATGCAACCCGACTCCGCTGAACTGCCTATCGCCACGCCCACTACCGCCGAGGCCGCTTCCGTGGACTGCGCCGAGCGCCTGCTCAGCCTGCTACGGGACCTGTTGCGGGAGATTCGCCCGACGGATACCGGCATCACCCTGGACCTGGATAGCCACGTCGATCGCGATCTCGCCCTCGACAGCCTGACCCGTACCGAACTGCTGCGGCGGATCGAACTCGGCTTTCAGGTGCAGCTTGATGAACGGGTGCTGCTAGCGGAAACGCCGCGCGATCTACTGGAACTGATCCTGACCGCCCAAGGCGAACCGGACGCCACAACCCTCGCCGCCCAGTGGACCCTGGCTCCGACCATGACCGCAGCGGCGAGCGGCTTTCCCGATCGCGCCAACACGCTGATCGAGATGCTGGACTGGCATGTACAGCGTCAGCCGGAGCGGGTAGCGATCCAGATTTATGGCAACGACGAGCGCATCGACACCACCTTCAGCTATGCCACGCTATGGCAGGGTGCCCAGGCGGTCGCGGTCGGTCTGCGGGCACGCGGACTGCTGCCCGGTCAGACCGTCGCGATCATGCTGCCCACCGGTCGCGACTACTTTCTGAGCTTTTTCGGCATCCTGCTCGCCGGCGGCGTGCCAGTGCCGATCTATCCGCCGGTGCGCCCCTCGCAGATCGAGGAGCATTTGCGCCGCCATGCCCGCCTGCTCGACAACGCGCAAAGCGTGGTGCTGATCACCGTCCCCGAAGCGACCCTGGTCGCGCGCCTGCTGCAGGCCCAGGTTGAATCCCTGCGCCATGTGGTCACTGCCGACGAACTGCAGCAGGACCCGGCCACCTGGCAGGCACCAACGCTGCGCGATCAGGATCTGGCCTTTCTGCAATACACCTCCGGCAGCACCGGCGACCCCAAGGGTGTGATGCTCAGCCATGCCAACCTGCTGGCCAATCTGCGCGCCATGGGCTCGAAAGTGGCCGCCGGTCCCGATGATGTGTTCATCAGCTGGCTGCCCTTGTACCACGACATGGGTCTGATCGGCGCTTGTCTGGGCAGCCTGTATCACGGCTTTCCGCTGGTGGTGATGTCGCCATTGAGCTTCCTGGCGCGGCCGGCACGCTGGCTGCGCGCCATTCATCGCCATCGCGGCACCCTGTCGGCGGCGCCCAATTTCGCCTATGAGCTGTGTGCGCGTGCCATTCAGGACCACGAGATCGAAGGGCTGGATCTGAGTTCATGGCGCAGCAGCTTCAACGGTGCCGAGCCGGTCAGCCCGGACACGATTGCCCGCTTCACCGCACGCTTCGCGCCCTACGGCTTCCGCGATAATGCCATGGCGCCGGTGTATGGACTGGCGGAATGCGCGGTAGGTCTGGCGCTGCAGCCACCGGGACGCGCGCCGCTGCTGGATCGGGTGCGCCGCGATTCCTTCATGAAATCCGGCCGGGCCGAAGCAGCCATCGCCGATGAGGCCAACCCACTGGTTTTTCCCGCCTGCGGTCAGCCGATTCCCGGTCATCAGGTACGCATCGTTGATGAGCATGGCCGCGAACTGCCGGAGCGTCAGGAAGGCCGCCTGGAATTCCAGGGCCCTTCGGCCACCGCAGGCTATTACCGCAATCCCGAAGCGACCCGGCGGCTGTTTCCGCATGGCGACGGCTGGCTGGATTCGGGTGATCGCGCCTATATGGCCAATGGCGATGTGTATCTGACCGGACGGGTCAAGGATCTGATCATCCGCGGCGGGCGCAATCTGTATCCCTACGAACTGGAACAGGCGGTCGGCGACATTCCCGGCATCCGGCGCGGCTGCGTGGCTGCCTTCGCCAGCACCGACCCAGCCACCGGCAGCGAGCGGCTGGTCGTGGTCGCCGAGACCCGCGCCACCCAGCCGGAAGCCCAGGCGCGGCTGCGCCAGCAGATTCAAAGCGTCGGCGTCGATCTGCTCGGCGTGCCACCGGATCAGGTGGTGCTGGCACCGCCGCGCACCGTGCTCAAGACCTCCAGCGGCAAGATTCGCCGCGCGGCGATCCGCGAACTGTACGAGCGCGATGCCCTCGGCCGTGGTGGCCGGGCGCTGTGGCTGCAACTGGCGCGCATCGCCCTGACCAGTGCCGGGACCCGGATCCGGCAACTGGGCCGCGACGCGGCGCGTTCCCTGTACGCGGCCTATGCCTGGAGCCTGTTTGCGCTGCTGGCGCCGTTTGTCTGGCTGGGCATCATGCTCTGGCCGGGGCTGGATGGACGCTGGACGCTGGGCCGTGCCGCAACCCGGCTGCTGGCGCGGTTGACCGCTACACCGCTGACGGTGCAGGGCCTGGAGCATCTGCCGGCTGGACCGTGCGTGCTGGTCGCCAACCATTGCAGCTATCTGGATGCCTATCTGCTGATGGCGGCGATTCCGCGCCATTTCCACTATGTCGCCAAGCGTGAACTGCTCGATAACCGCTGGCTGGCGCGGCCACTGCAACGCCTGGGGACGCTGTTCGTCGAGCGTTTCGACCTGCAGCGCAGCAGCGAAGAAGCACGCAAGGTGACGGCGGCGGTGCAGGCCGGGCAAGCGCTGGCATTCTTCCCCGAGGGTACTTTTGACCGGATGCCCGGGCTGTTGCCGTTCCGCATGGGCGCATTCGTGGCGGCAGCACAGGCCGGCGTGCCGGTCGTACCGGTGGCACTGCGTGGTACCCGCTCGCTGCTGCGGGCCGGGTCCTGGTTTCCGCGCTGGGGCCGGCTGGACGTGGTCGTGGCAGCACCGCTGCAACCGGATGGCGAAGACTGGGCGGCAGCGGTGCGCCTGCGTGACGCGGCGCGGGCGGCCATTCTGCGTCACTGTGGTGAACCCGACCGGGGGAATTAAGCGGAATTAAGCGGAACCCTGGAGCGGCTTATTGCAAGACCCGTCATACAGTAAACTAGCCGCTCTCATAGCCCTTTCGGCCATCCCTGCCTACCACCTGCCCACATGAACCACGATTTTCCAACGGCTGCCCACAACGCCGCGCTGCACCCCACTCGCCTGATCGCCTACAGCGTCGCGCTGGCAGCGCTGGCGCTGGCGCTGTCGCCGATCAGCATTCCCACCGGTCTGGCCAAGGTGTCGCCCACCCAGCACTTCATCAACGTCATTTCCGGCGCGCTGGTCGGTCCCTGGTGGGGACTGGCGGTGGCGCTGGTCACCTCGCTGCTGCGCAATGCCCTGGGTCTGGGTACGCCGCTGGCCTTTCCCGGCAGCGTATTCGGCGTCGTGCTGGCCGGGCTGGCATTCCGCTACAGCCGCAATATCTACCTGACCGCTTTAGGCGAAGTCATCGGCACCGGCCTGATCGGCGCTACGATTGGCGCGCTGCTGGTTGCACCCTACCTGATGGGTAAGACCCTGGCCCTGAGCGCGCTGATCCTACCGTTTCTGCTCTCCTCGCTGACCGGTGCAGTGCTGGGCGTCATAGGTCTGCGCGTGCTGCAACAGCTTGGCTATCTGCAGCGCTGAGATGGCCGATGCGCTGCTGCTGTGCCAGAACCTGAGCTATCGCTACCCGGCCGCCACCACGCCGACGCTGCATCACCTGGATATCCGTATCGACCCTGGTGAATTCATCGTGCTGGCCGGGGCCAGCGGCTCGGGCAAATCCACCCTGTGCCGACTGCTGAACGGGCTGATTCCGCACCTGCACGGCGGCGAGATCAGCGGCGAACTGCGCCTCGCCGGCCTCGATCCGCGCCAGATCCCGCCGCGTGATCTAAGCCGCACGGTGGGCCTGCTGCTGCAGCGGCCTGATGCGCAGTGTCTGGGGACCACGGTACTGCGCGATCTGGCCTTTGGTCCCGCCTGCCAGGGTCTGGACCGTGCCACCATCGCCCAGCGGGTGCACACGGTCAGCGCGCGCCTGGAGATCGGCCACCTGCTGGAACGCAGCCCGCAGCATCTTTCCGGTGGTGAACAGCAGCGGGTGGCACTGGCCGCCATTCTGGCCCTGGAACCGCGCCTGCTGGTGCTGGATGAGCCCTTCGCCTTTCTCGATGTCGCCGGCGCTGCACAGTTGCGCGCGCTGCTGCGTCAACTGCAGGCTGCGGGGATCACCCTGATCGTCGCCGAACATCGTCTGGCCGAGATCGCCCATGATGCCAGCCGGATGCTGGTGCTGCATCAGGGGCGGCTGGTCGCCGATGGTCCAGCGGCAACGATTCTGGCCGGGCCCGTCGCTGCATGGGGACTGGAAGCGCCGGCGCCACTGGCCGCGCTGCCGCAACAGCCCCGGCCACCACGACCATCGACCCCGCCGGTGCTCGAATGGGAGGGCATTTACTGCGCGCGTGCCGGTCGGCCGGTGCTCAATGGCGCCAGCCTGCACAGTGCCGCCGGCGAGATCATCGCCCTGCTCGGCGCCAATGGCGCGGGCAAGAGCACCCTGCTGCGGCATGGCAACGGTCTGCTGCGCGCGCAGTCCGGTACGGTGCGCGTGCTCGGACAGGGCGTTGGTCAACGCCCGGTCGCGGAGCTGGCTGGCACGGTCGGGCTGGTGATGCAGCAACCGGCGCGGATGCTGTTCGCGCCCACGGTCGCTGCTGAACTGGCTGCCGGGCCGCGCGCCCTGAAGCGTGACGATCCGGCCTGGCGCGCCACTCTGAGCGCGCGTTTTGGTCTGGAGCCGCTGCTGCAGCGGCCACCGCAGACGCTGAGTGCCGGCGAACAGCGCCGGGTGGCGATCGCCGCCGTGCTGGCATCGCGGCCGCGCGCTCTGCTGCTGGATGAACCGACCGCCGGTCAGGATGCGGTGGCCCGGAGCACGCTGCGCGCCCTGCTCAGCGATTGCGCCGCCGAGGGCATCGCCATCACCCTTGCCACCCACGATTTGAGTTGGGCCTATGCACTGTGCCAGCGCTGGGCGGTGCTGGCCGAGGGGCGCATCGCTGCCGATACCGATCCGGCTACAGTGCTGGCACAACGCGAGCTGTTGCAGCGCGCCCGACTCGCGCCCCTGCCGGTGGCTGCCTGATGGCCATGCCTGATCCGGTCCATCTGGCGCCGCTGCCGACCCGCAGCGGCAGGTTCGACCCGCGCGCACTGCTGCTGGTTTATCTGCTGACCGCGCTGCTGATCCTGTTGGCGACCCAACCCGGGCACCTGCTGCCGCTGTTTATGGCGACGCTGCTGGGCGTGGCGCTGGCGCGCTGCTGGGCGGCATGGTGGCCCATCATGCGCCTGCTGCTGCCCACCGTGCTGCTATTCGCGGTGGTCGTTGGTCTGGGCAGCGGCGGCGAAGCGGCGGGCGGTGCGGTGCTGCGCCTGCTGGCGCTGGTCACGGCCAGCGTGTTGTTATTCAACATCCTGCCGCCGGAAGAACTGGGCGAGGCACTGCTGAGTGCGGGTCTGTCACCGCGCCTGGTGTTCCTGCTTGAAGGCAGCCTGCGCTTTGCGCCAACCATGGCAACGCTGCTGCGCGAAGTGCGTGAAGCCCAGGAAAGTCGCGGCATCCGCCTCGATGGGTTTTATCTGTTGCGCAACGGCGCGGCGCTGCTGGTGCCACTGCTGATCGATGTGATGCGCTTCGCCGATGATCTGGCCGAGGCGCTGGAGGCGCGCGGGTTTGGTGGACAGCAGCGCACACCGCTGATCGAATATCGCTTCCAGTGGTATGACTGGGCACTGGTCACCACTGCGGCGCTGCTCACGGGCACGCTTGTGCGCGCTTTTCTGTTGGCTTAGACGGGGTTGGCAGCCATTGAAAACCTTGTTGACTTTCATGGTCTTTCATTGAAAAAAACCGCTGCCGTTCTCAGGAACCCACCGCCCGTTGGGCGGGACATAACGCTTGCCGAGAGGGCGTGAGACCTGGGGGAATATGCGGTCGCCTCATCGGCGTAAGGTTCCCCACCCGTGGGGCATTTGAGTGGCGAAAACCAAGCCGTATCCCTGGGCAGCCTCGATGAAGCACGCAGTGAGTCATGGAATAAAAGACCATGCTTTGCGCAACGGCTGCGTTTTCAGCCGCGCCGAAACAGCACCACATGGTCAATATCCAGACGGATACCCATGCGCTGCCCGAGGGCATGGTTGTGATGGCTGGGCGCCAGACAGAGCAGCCGCGCCCCGCTCGGCAGCCTGAGGGTATAGAGAAACTCCGCGCCCCGGAACGCCCGTTCCATAATCTCCGCCTGCAGCGCGCTGCTATCGTCATGGATCACGTCATCGGGCCGCACCAGAATATCCACCGCATCGTCCAGCGTCGCATCCGTTAACCGCGGCAGGTCCATCTCACCCAGTTCAGTCCACACCCGACCCTTTGCCACGACCCGCCCCGGCAACAGCACGCCCTGACCGATAAAGTCGGCGACGAAGCGATCCGCTGGCCGGTGGTAGAGGTGATAGGCGCTGTCCCATTGCAGCAGCCGGCCCTCGCGCAGCACACCAATCTCATCGGCAAAGGCAAACGCCTCGAACTGGTCATGGCTGACCAGCAACCCTCCGATACCCTCACGCAGCAGAATACTGCGCACCTCCCGCGCCAGATCCTCGCGCAGGGTCACGTCCAGACTGGAAAACGGCTCATCCAGCAACAACAATCGGGGGCGGGGAGCCAGCGCCCGCGCCAACGCGACCCGCTGCTGCTGGCCACCGGACAACTGGTGCGGATAACGCTGGGCAAGATCCGCCAGACCCACCAGCCGCAACAACTCATTGACCCGCGCCTGCCGCTCACGTCGCTTCCAGCCACGCAGGCCAAAGGCCAGGTTATCGGCCACGTTCAGGTGCGGAAACAGCGCCAGATCCTGAAACATCAGACCGATACGCCGCTGCTCCGGGGGCAAGGTCCAGCCAGGCCGGCTGAGTTCAGCACCTTCCAGACTGATCACCCCGTGCTGCAGCGGCTCAAAACCAGCGATCGCCCGCAATAGCGTAGTCTTGCCGCAACCGCTCGGCCCCAGCAGACAGCTGATACCGATGTTTTCCATGCGCAGCGAAACCGCCTGTACCACCCGCTTCGGTGGATAGGTGATATCGACGGCGTTCAGTTCAAGAAAGGGGGTCATGACCGGGCCTCGCATGGCCGATAGCGCGGCTGAGCAGAATCACCGGCCCGATGCCGGCCAACACGATGGCCAGTGCGAAACAGGCCGAATCCGCCAGGCGCTCATCAGCGGCCAGTTCGTAGGTGCGCACCGCCAGGGTGTTGAAATTGAACGGACGCAGAATCAGGGTCGCCGGCAGCTCCTTGAGCACATCCACGAACACCAGCAGCAGCGCACTCAGCAGGCTGCCGCGCAGCATCGGCACATGCACCCGCCACAGCACCGCGCGCGGCGACGATCCCAGGGCCCGGGCGACATCGTCCATGCTCGGCCGGATGCGGCTCAGTCCGGCTTCGACGCTGTGCAGCGCCACCGGCAGAAAGCGCGCGCAGTAGGCAAACAGCAGCGCGGCCAGCGTGCCGCTGAGCAGCAAACCGGTCGAGACGCCAAACCAGGCCCGCAGCCACGCATCCAGGCCACGATCCAGCGCCGCGAATGGCAGCATCACACCAATCGCCACGACCGTGCCCGGCACTGCGTAACCCAGGGCAGCGCCGTGCACGGCCAGGCGCACGATGGGCTGCGGCCGCAGGCGTCGGCCATAAGCCAACAGCAGCGCCAGCAGCAAAATCAGCAGCGCCGCGCCCAGCGCCAAACCAAGACTATTCCCAGTCAGACGCAGAAAGCGCTCATCAAGCATGCGCGGCGCACTGCGCAACGCCCACACACTTAGCTGGGCGGCTGGAATCAGGAAACCCCACAGCAGCGGCAGCAGGCAGGCCAGCACCGCCAGTCCGCGCCAGCGACCGGTCAACCGCAGGCGCGGCGGGCGCTGCACCCGCTGGCTGGTGTAATGAAAGCGCGCCTGCCGCCGCGACAAGTGCTCAAAGGTCAGCAAGGTGAAAACGAAGAGCAAGAGCAGGGCTGCCAGTTGCGCGGCGGCACCCGCGTCGTCCATGCCGAACCAGACCCGGAAAATGCCAGTGGTGAACGTACCAACGCCGAAATACTGCACCGTGCCATAATCGGCCAGCGCTTCCATTTGCACCAGCGATACCCCGGCGATCAGTGCCGGGCGCGCCAAGGGCAGGCTCACGCTCAGGAAGCGCCGCCACGGTCCTGCACCCAGGCTGCGGCTCACCTCCAGCATCGCCGCTGACTGATCGAGAAATGCCGCCCGCGCCAGCAGATAAACGTAGGGATACAGCACCAGGGTCAGCATCAGCACCGCGCCGGGCAGTGAACGGACTTCGGGAAAGACGTAATCCTGGCGGGTCCAGCCGAACAGTTCGCGCAGCACACTTTGCACCGGCCCGGCGAAATCGAGCAGGCCGGTATAGGTGTAGGCAATGATGTAGGCGGGAATTGCCATCGGCAGCAACAGCGCCCATTCAAAGCAGCGCCGACCGGGAAACTCACAGGTGGCGGTCAACCACGCGGCGGGCACGCCAATCAGCAGCGTGCCGGCGCCGACACCAAGCATCAGCAGCACCGAGTTCAGCATGTAGTCGCTCAACACGGTATCCGCGAGATGGCGCCAGACCTCACCAGCGGGCTGCAGGGCGCTCAGAAACACGGTCAGCACCGGCAGCGCCAGCAGCAGCGCAATGCCGATGACCGCAACGGTCCAGCCATCGAGGCGTTGCATCCACGCCCAGACGCCGCGCCCCTTGTCGGCCAGGAACCGGGCATGAGCGCTGGAACGGTCTATTTCCACCCAGCCCGATCCATCAGCTTGACGGCGGCAGCGTTGAGTTCGCCCAGCCTGGCAACGTTGAGCGTGTCCGCCTTGAACGCGCCCCAGGCCTGCAGGGTGGCGCTGGGCGGAATCGCCGGATTGACCGGATATTCGCTATTCACCTCGGCATACCAGCGCTGCGCGGTATCGCTGGCCAGAAATTCCAGCAGCTTGACGGCCTGATCGCGATTGCGGGCATGAGCGGTGACGCCGGCACCACTGACATTGACATGCACCCCCGTACTCTGGGCATCGGGCCAGAATACCGCTACCTGGGTCGCTGCCTGCTGCTCGGCGCTATCGCTGGATGCCAGCATGCCACCCAGGTAATAGGTATTGGCCAGGGTAATATCGCATTCGCCGGCGGCAACAGCCTTGATCTGATCACGATCGCCGCCTTTGGGCGGCCGTGCCAGGTTGGCGATCAGTCCCTTGGCCCATGCTTCAGTCTGGGTTTCGCCGTGATGGGCAATCATCCCGGCCACCAGCGACTGGTTATACACGCTGTCCGAGGAGCGCAGACAAAGCTTGCCTTTCCATTGCGGCGCAGCCAGGGCTTCGTAAGTGGACAGTTCAGCGGGCTTGACCCGGTCCTTGGCGTACAGAATCGGCCGGGCACGCATCGACAGCCCGTACCAGTAACCGGCCGGGTCGCGATAAGAGACCGGAATCGCCTGATCAAGCACGGTGGATTTTACCGCTTGCAACACCCCGGCCTTTTGCGCCGCGACGAGTCGCCCGGCATCCGAGGTCAGCAGCAGATCGGCGGGCGTATTCGTGCCTTCGCTGTTCAGGCGCTGCAACAGGGCTTCTTCCTTGCCGGTGACCAGATTGACGGTGATCCCGGTCTGCCTGGAAAAATCGTCCAGCAGCGGCTTGATCAAGTCTTCCTTGCGCGCCGAATAGAGATTGACTTCATTGCCAGCCAGAACTACGGGCGCGGTGAACAGACTGGACAGCAGACCACAGGCCACGAGCACGGCGCGGGACGTTGCAGGGTAAGGCATGACAGGCTCCGGGAATAATTAATCTGGTAGAGTCGCGGTACGGAAAACAGAAATCTCTACCAAATGATAATTATTCTCATGTGATCAGTAAAGGCCTATCCGAAAAAGATTTATTGATCCGGATCAGCCACGGCACCCTCTCATTCATGGCGCAGCGCCTCGACCGGCTTGAGCAGAGCAGCCTGGCGGGCGGGATAGAAGCCGAAAAACACACCCACGCCAGCAGCGAACAGAAACGACAGGGCGATGGCGCTACCGGTCACCACCACGGCCATTCCCGCCAGTTCGCCAACCAGCCACGCGCCGCCAATGCCCAGCACCACACCCGCCAGTCCACCCAGCACACACAGCAGGAGCGCCTCCAGCAGGAATTGCAGCAGGATATCGGAGCGGCGCGCGCCAATCGCCATGCGGATGCCGATCTCGCGGGTGCGCTCGGTCACCGACACCAGCATGATATTCATGATGCCGATGCCGCCGACCAGCAGTGAAACCGAGGCGATCGCGCCGAGCATCACCGCCATCGCCCGCGCCGACAGGGCGGCGGTTTCGGCGATGGCACTCAGGTTACGGATGGTGAAGTCGTTATCGGCATCATCGGCCAGGCGGCGACGGGCGCGCAGCAGTTGCGTTAACTCCGCCTCGGCGTCTTCCATGTGCGCGTCGGAACGGGCCTGAACGATGATGAAACGCACCGTGCCCGGGAAGGTGGTGCCAAACAGCCGGGTCTGGGCAGCGGTGATCGGAATCAGCACCGCGTCATCCTGATCGCGTCCATCCAGGGTCTGGCCCTTGCGCTCCAGCACGCCAATCACCACGAAGGGCAGATTCTTGATGCGCAGGGTTTGCCCGACCGGATCGGTGCCACCAAACAGATTGGCAACGATCTGCTGCCCGACCAGCGCTACCCGCGTGCCACGCCGCACATCGCCGCTGGTAAAAGGCTGGCCATCATCCAGGTTCCAGGCGCGCACCGTCAGATAATCCGGCGTCACCCCATACACCGTGGTGTTCCAATTGCGCGCGCCGTAAACCAGTTGCGCACTGTTGGGAAACACCGGCGCCACCGCGCTCAGCGCCGGCAATTGCGCCATCGCCTGGGCATCGCTCAGGGTCAATGGCGGCGCGGTACCGGCACCGCCACGCAGGCCACCGGCGCTGCTGGAACCGGGGGAAATCACCAGCAGCGCACTGCCCATGGCGCTGATAGCCTGGCGCACCGTGCTTTGCGCGCCCTGCCCCACTGCCAGCATCAGCACTACCGCGCCAACCCCGATGATCATGCCGAGCATGGTCAGGGCCGTGCGCAGCCGGTTCGCGCCCAGTGCGCGCCAGGCTTCAGCAGGCGCCGCGTGCCAGCTCACGGCAAGGCCATCCCGTTTTCAGCGTTTTCAGACATTGACGGCGCCATCATGGACGATATGCCCATCCTTGAAGCGCACCAGCCGCCGAGCGCAGCGGGCGATGTCCGGTTCATGGGTGACCAGAATCAGGGTAATGCCCTGCTCGCTGTTGAGCCGGCCAAACAGTGCCATGATCTCGTCGCTGGTGTGGGTATCGAGATTGCCGGTTGGCTCATCGGCCAGAATCAGCGGTGGCCGATTGGCCAGGGCGCGGGCGATGGCGACCCGCTGTTGCTGCCCGCCGGAGAGCTGATTGGGCCGGGCATCGCTGCGCGTGCCTAGGCCGACCTGGTGCAGCAGTTCTACAGCCCGCTGCCGCCGCGCCGCCTTGCCGACGCCCGCATAGAGCAGTGGCAGAGCCACGTTATCGGCGATGCTGATGCGCGGCAACAGGTTGAACCCCTGAAAGACAAAGCCGATCTGGCGATTGCGCAGCATGGCCAGCCGATCCGGATTCAGCCGCGCTACCGCCTGGCCGTTCAGCCAGTAATCGCCAGCGCTGGACGTATCGAGGCAGCCCAGGATGTTCATAAACGTCGATTTGCCGGAACCGGACGGTCCCATGATGGCCACGAACTCGCCGGTCTCAATCGTCAGGTCAATGCCGTGCAGCACCGGGGTCGCACCACCACCGGCCAGCGGATACTGCTTGCGCAGACCGCTGACCTGAATCAGCGTCGCCATATTCACATCATCCGCAAGCGAAAGTTGCTACCCGCGGCAGCATCGCCCTTAGCCCGGACCTCGCGAATCACCACCCGATCACCCGGCTTGAGATCGCCGCTGGTAATTTCAGTGACGGCGTTATCGGTGAGGCCGGTTTCCACCGCCACCGGACGCAACTGGCCGGCGCTGTCCAGCACATGCACCTGGGTTCTGCGTTCCTTCGCTGGCGGGCGCGGGCCGCGCTCTTCACCATCATCACGGCGTGGCTGGAAGCTGAGCGCTGCGTTCGCCACCCGCAGCACCGCGTGCCGCGTGCCGGCGGTGATGCTGACATAGGCGGTCATGCCCGGCAGCAGACGACCCTCGGCATTGTCGACATCGACCACCACGTTGTAAGTGACCACATTCTGCTGCGTGGTGGGATTGAGGCGAATCTGGCGGATGCGGCCCTGAAAGCGCTGCCCGGAATAGGCATCCACGGTGAAGCTGACCGCCATGCCCGGCTGGAGCATGCCGACATCGGCCTCGGCGATGCTGGTGTTGATCTGCATGGCGCGCAGATCCTGGGCGATCTGGAACAGGGTGGGCGTCTGGAAATTGGCGGCGACGGTCTGGCCGACATCGACGCTGCGCGCTACTACGACGCCGGCAATCGGCGAGCGGATCACGCTGTTGCGCAGGTTGATGCGGTCGCGCTCCAGTTGCGCCTCGGTCAGCTTGATCTGAGCAGTCGCGGCATCGACCTGCTGGCGGGCAATATCGAGTTCTTCCCTGGCCACCAGGTTTTTCTGTTGCAGGGTGCTGATGCGCCCAAGCTTGATCCGCGCCAAATCCAGCGCGGCCTGGGCCGCCAGCACATTGGCCTCGCTTTGCCTGACCTGCGCCTGGAACAGGGCCGGATCCAGTTCGGCCAGAACCTGCTCCTCCTTGACCCGATCGTTGAAATCAGCATGGATTTTCCGCACCGTACCGGATACCTGGGTGCCGACATTGACCAGCACCACCGGGGTGAGCGTGCCGTTGGCGGTGATCACCTGGACGATATCACCGCGATCAACCCGCTGGGTGCGGTAGCGCTCCGCGAGCGGCGCAGCCTCATGTGGCCAGTAGGCATAGGCCGCCACGCCGGCAGCGATCAGGGCAAGGCTGATAAGCAGGGTGCGGGAACCGGACATGGACAGTGATTAACGGATCAATCGAAGGCAAAAGGGGCAAGGCCAAGCGCTGCTATTAGACGCGCGAATCCACCACGGTTGCCATGTCACAGCCGATTTTTTCGCGGATCGAAGGCATCGCGCACCGCCTCGCCGACAAACACCAGCAGGCTGAGCAGCAGCGCCAGCACGACAAAACCGGAAATGCCCAACCAGGGCGCCTGCAGATTATCCTTACCCTGGCGCAACAGATCACCCAGCGATGCCGAGCCCGGCGGCAGGCCCAGACCGAGAAAATCAAGCGCGGTCAGGGCGACGATGGAACCGGAGAGAATGAATGGCATGAAGGTCAGCGTCGCGACCATGGCATTTGGCAACAGGTGGCGGAACATGATCTGGCCATCGCCAACCCCCAACGCGCGAGCGGCACGCACATAGTCGAAATTGCGCGCACGCAGAAATTCGGCACGCACCACACCGACCAGCGCAGTCCAGCTGAACAGCATCAGGATTAGCAGCAGGGTCCAGAAACCCGGCGTCACCACGCTGGAGACGATGATCAGAATGAACAGTTGCGGCAATCCACCCCAGACTTCCAGGAAGCGCTGGAACAGCAAATCCAACCGACCGCCGAAATAGCCCTGCACCGCGCCCGCCGCAACACCGACCAGCGAAGAGATCAGAGTCAGCAACAATCCAAACAGCACCGAAATCCGCAAGCCATAGATCAAGCGGGCCAGCACGTCGCGCCCCTGGTCATCGGTACCCAGCCAGTTGTCAGCGGACGGTGGCGCTGGCGCCGGCACCGGCAGATCATAGTTCACCGTGTCATAGCGAAAGCGCACGGGCGGCCACAGCATCCAACCCTGCCGATTGATCAGTTCGGCCAGATAGGGATCGCGATAATTGGCCACGCTTGGAAACACCCCACCGAAATCAGTCTCGGCATAATCCTTAAACACCGGCGCATAGAGCGCACCCTGGTAATACACCAGCAATGGCCGATCATTCGCGATAAATTCCGCGCTCAGACTGCAGCCAAACAGCAACAGAAACAGCCACAGCGACCACCAGCCGCGCCGATTGGCCCGGAATTGGCCCAGCCGGCGCCGGGTCAGCGGCGACAGGTGCATACAAAACAACGTCATGCGATCAATCACGTTCATCATCGATCAAGGATTGTCAGGATTGGTTTTTCAGTGTAGCCATGACCCGATGCATCGGAATTCAGGCCGTTATTCACCTGCCCGCCTTCACGCGGCACCGGCGACTCAGAGCATTTATCTGTCTCTTCAAGGTGGCTTTTCCCGGCCATCAGACCCTGCCTATTGGTGCAGCTTGACAGTATTTCCGCGCCAGAACGGTATTGATATTGCGACCAAAATTGACTTTTAACTTAATGATCATGTAGTTTTTGGATTTTCCAACAGCAGCACGCTAGAAACCGTCTCTTTAAATTACACCTGCACATCAACAATCAATAACATTCTCAGCCGCAAGGGCACACGCATGTTCAAGATTTCGGGGAATCGTATCCTATCCTGCCTGTTCGCCACTCTCGTGCTATTCATGAGCGGTTGCGCGACACCACCGCCGCAGGAAAAACCCGCTCCGCCGCCAACCGATACCCTGTACACCGCCAAGAAGGGCGACACCCTAGGCAAGATCGCCCAGGAAACCACCGGCAGCAAGAACAATGCCCAGGCGATTGCCGACTACAATGGACTCAGGAACAAAAACAGGATTGAAATCGGCCAGCAGTTCAAAATACCTGCTCATCTCAGCCTGGCCAATGCCCAGTCCGCTGAACCGGCCAATGCGGACAACAGCAGTGATCATGCCGCAGACGAGAATTCCTCGGCTGATAGCGAGCAAAACGCTGCGGTGATAGGCGCGGTGATAGGCGGAATCGTCAGCGCGGTGCTGGCCAATCAGGATGATCATAAGAAGGATGATCATAAGAACTCGAAGGATCATGGCCAACAGGGCCGCCATCAGGATGGGCAGACTAGGCAGCAGCAAAGCCAGTCTCCGCAGCATCACGCCGGGCAGCAGAACGACTCGAAGCCCAGGAAGCAGAAAAAACAGCGCCCCGCAAAGGACTGATGCCACCCACGCTCATCGACTTAAACTGGGAAAGGCCAGCCACCCTGGCTTTTCCCAACACTGCGAACCGATGCGAAAATTCAAGAGTCCCTGGTATTACTGGCACACCGGCCATAAGGTCATCGCCCTGTCCAGCCTGACGCTGAGCACGCTGATTCTATGGGCTGTCCTGGGGGTGAGCGCCGGTTTCTCACCATGGGGCATTCTGCTTGCGCTGCTGCTCGATGCCGCCGGTTTCTGGCTGGCCCTGCTGTATCTGCTGGTGCTGCGCCCGTATGTCCCAGCGTTCAGCAGCCTGCAGGCGCAGGTAGATGCGCTGATCATCTACCAGTTCGCCATACCGATGCTGCTAGGCTTCCTGCTCAATCGCGCCAGCAGCTTCCTAGTCGCCAGACTGTCCGGCTATCGCTTCAACTGAAGACCCGGCCCAGGCTCAGGTTTTGCGCGCAGCAAAGTCGATGCGCGGATCAACCAGGTGATAGCTCAGATCGCTGACCAGATTGAGCAACAGGCCAATCAGGCTAAATATATACAGGGTGCCAAACATCACCGGATAGTCGCGTTTTATCACCGCCTCGAAACCCAGCAGCCCGAGCCCATCCAGCGAGAAAATCACCTCGATCAGCAGCGAACCGGCAAACAGCATGCCGATCAGGGTCGCGGGAAAACCGGCAATCACCAGCAACATGGCGTTGCGGAACACATGCCCATACAGCACCCGATGCTCCGATAAACCCTTGGCGCGGGCGGTCATCACATACTGCTTGTTGATCTCATCGAGAAAGGCATTCTTGGTCAGCATGGTCAGCGAGGCAAAGCCGCCAATCACCATCGACAGCACCGGCAGGGTCAAATGCCAGAAATAATCCGCGATCCGCGCCGGCCAGCTCAGATCTGCCCACTGATCCGACACCAGGCCGCGCAAGGGAAACCAGTCCAGATAGCGGCCGCCGGCAAACAAGATGATCAGCAGAATGGCGAACAGAAAGGCCGGAATCGCATAACCGACAATCACCGCAGCACTGCTCAGCACATCGAAACGTGAGCCGTCGCGCACCGCCTTGGCAATGCCCAGCGGAATCGAAATCAGGTAAATCAGCAGCGTGCTCCACACCCCAAGCGAGATCGATACCGGCAGCTTGTCCAGCACCAGATCCAGCACCTCGCGGTCGCGAAAATAGCTCTTGCCCAGATCGAAACGCAGGTAATCGCCAATCATGCGCCCAAAGCGCACATGCAGCGGCTGATCAAAGCCAAACTGGCGCTGCAGATCGGCGATGAAGGCCGGATCCAGGCCCTGCGCGCCACGATAGGCACCGCTGCCGCCCGCGCCCTGGACTGCCTGGGCCGTTTCCGCACCGCTGTTGCCCCCAACCCGCGCGGTGGCGGCCACGGCGGTATTCTTCAACTGTGCCAACACCTGCTCCACTGGACCGCCGGGCGCGATCTGTACAATGGCAAAGTTGATCGCGATGATGCCCAGCAGGGTCAGCGGAATCAGCGCCAGCCGGCGCAGCAGATAGGCCTGCATGGCGCGCGCCTAGGAACCACTGCCCTTGCGCGCGGCCAGGGCCGCCTGCCGGGCCGGATCAATCCACCAGGTATCCAGTTGCACGCCCTGCAGGGGCACGCTGGCCGGATAGGCAAAGATGTCCCAGAAGGCGATGCGTGCATAGGCAATATGCCAGTGCGGAATGACCAGGAACTGCCATTGCAGCGCCCGGTCCAGCGCCCGCGCCCGCGTGGTCAGGCTAGCACGGTCCGGTGCGGCAATCAGTTGATCGATCAACTGATCCACCGCCGGGTTCTTCAGGCCAGCCAGATTGCTGCTGCCTGGCTGTTCAGCAGCGGCACTGCTCCAGAAATCGCGCTGCTCATTGCCCGGTGATAGCGACTGCCCCCAGGTTTTGACCACCATATCGAAGTCGAACTCACGCAGCCGGTTTTCGTATTGCGCTGAATCGACGCTACGCACACGCATCTCGATGCCGAGCCGCTCCAGATTGCGCGCGAAGGGCAAGGCAATCCGTTCCCAGGTCGGTTCATCGATCAGCAGTTCAAAACGGAACGCTTCCCCGGTCTGGGCATTGACCAGTTTGCGATCGCGGAAAATCCAGCCGGCGTCCTGCAATACGTGCAGCGCTTTGGCCATGTTGGCACGCAACTGGGCCTCGTCACGGGCCACCGGCGGCTGATATTCATGGGTAAACAGCCGCTCCGGCAACGCCTTGCGCAGCGGTTCCAGCAGCACCAGTTCCTCCGCCGACGGCAGGCCGCGCGCCGCCAGATCGGAATTATCGAAATAGCTGCGGGTGCGCGTGTACTGGTCGAAGAACAGGTTGCGGTTGCTCCATTCAAAGTCAAAGGCATAGGCCAGCGCCTCACGCACCCTGGCGTCCTGAAACAGCGGCCGGCGCAGATTGAAGACAAAGCCCTGCATCCCCGAGGGCATGCCGTGGGCAAAGATTTCCTTTTTGACCAGGCCCTTTTCCAACGCCGGGAAGTTATAGCCGGTCGCCCAGTTCTTGGCGACATTCTCGACCCGCAGGTCATAGGCGCCGGCCTTGAACGCCTCCAATGCCACGGTGCCATCGCGATAGTAGTCGTAACGCAGCCGATCGATGTTATAGCGGCCACGATTCACCGGCAGATCCTTGCCCCAGTACTGCTCGTCGCGCCGATAAACGATAAAGCGGCCGGCTTCAAAGCGCTCAATCCGGTACGGGCCGCTGCCAAGCGGCACCTCCAGGGTAGTCGCGGCAAAATCCCGGTTCTCCCAGTATTTTTTCGACAGCACCGGCATTTGCCCCATGATCAGCGGCAGCTCGCGATTCTCGCCGGGGACAAAGCTGAACCTGACCTGCCGCTCGCCGAGCTTCTCGGCCTTGGCGATGCTGGCGTAATACATGCGGTAGAATGGCGTGCCCTTGCTTTTAAGAATTGCAAAGGAAAACAGCACATCATCGGCGGTGATCGGGCTGCCATCGTGAAATTTTGCCTGCGGGCGCAGCGTAAAGGTCACCGAACTGCGATCCTCCGGCACCTCGACACTCTCGGCGAGCAGGCCATATGCGCTGAACGGCTCGTCGGCACTACCGGTCATCAGGGTTTCAAACAACTGGCCGATATCAGCGGCCTTTTCGCCCTTGATATTGAACGGATTGAAGGTATCGAAACTGCCGATGGCAGCAAAACGCGCCTCGCCGCCCTTGGGCGCGGCCGGGTTTACGTAGTCGAAATGACTGAAATCGGCACCGTACTTGGGCTGGCCATGCAGGGCGATACCGTGGACCGGCGCGGCGCGTGCCACGCTTAGCGTCAGCAGCGCCATCAGGCCCAGCGCGACCGCGATCCGGAGCACACCATGGGACTTCGCACCATTCATCTTTTCGCGATGCATGCAGTATCCTTTACCGTTCGCTGATTTAACACGTTCAGACTTTTTCTAGACGATGGCAAAACACCACAGGAGTTCATTATGGGCTTTCTCGCCGGCAAACGCGCCCTGATCGTTGGGGTCGCCAGCAACCGCTCCATTGCCTGGGGCATCGCCCAAGCCATGCACCGGGAAGGTGCCGAACTGGCCTTCACCTATCAGAATGACAAGCTGCAGCCCCGGGTCGAGAAGATGGCCGCTGAGCTGGGCAGCAGCATCACCCTGCCCTGCGATGTGGAAAGCGATGCCGATATCGCCGCCGTGTTTGAACAGCTGCGCCAGCACTGGGATGGCCTGGATATCGTGGTGCATTCAGTCGCCTACGCACCCCGCGAAGCACTGGAAGGCGACTTTCTGGAGGGGATCAGCCGCGAGAACTTCCGCATCGCCCACGACATCAGTTCCTACAGCTTTGCAGCGCTGGCCAAGGCGGCACGGCCGCTGATGCAGGGCCGGCGCGGCGCACTGATCACCATGACCTATCTGGGCGGAGCGCGGGCGGTGCCCAACTACAATGTCATGGGCCTGGCCAAGGCCAGCCTGGACGCCAATGTCCGCTATCTGGCGCAGACCCTCGGCCCCGAGGGCATTCGCGTCAATGCGGTCTCCGCCGGGCCCATCCGCACCCTGGCGGCATCCGGCATCAAGAACTTCCGCAAGATGCTCGACACCTTTGAACAGCTCGCCCCGTTGCGCCAGTGCGTGACCATCGAGGAAGTCGGCAATACGGCGGCTTTCCTGTGCTCCGATCTGGCCTCGGGTATCACCGGTGAGATCGTCTACGTCGATGGCGGTTTCAATACCGTCGCCCCCGGCGCGATGGCCTGAGCGATCACCGGCGCGCGCCCGTCCGGTGATCGAATGGGCGCGCGCGGCGACGGCCGCCTTGCTTACAGGCGGTCGTTATGGGTCACGATCTTGGTATTCAGGCGCACACTGTCCACCAGCCCGGTGAACTGGCCGGTACCCAATTGCTGCGTCAATTGCTGCGCCAGAGCCGCGCGTCGCTCCGCGGGCAGGGCGTCAACAGCACCCGGCACGACCTTGCTCACCGCGAGCAGCGCCTGATCGCCATTGGCCAGGGCAACCGTACCCAGCGCAATCTGGCCCTCGGCGGGCTGCGGCAAACGAAACGCCGCATCCAGGGTAGCCCGGTCAACGCCGTTGGCATCGCGACCGATCAGCCCGGCATCCTTGAATTCAGCCCCGGTTTCCGTGGCCAGGGTTTGCAAATGCACCCCCTGCGCGGCGCGGGTCTTAAGCGCGGTGATATCCCGGGCCAGAGCCTCACGGGCCTGCCGCTCGCGCAGCGTCCGGGTGATCTCCTCGCGCGACTGCTCCAAGGTACGCGGTGTTGCATCCTGATGCTCACGCACCCGCAGCACCACCACATGGCCTGGCTCCAATTCCAGCGGCTCGCTGTTTACGCCACGCTTGAGCACATCCTCGCCAAACGCACTCTCGATCACCTTGGGCTGTGCGGTAATCCCCGCGCCACCCTGACGGCTGAACCAATCACTCTCCTGCACCGGCACGCCCAGCGCTTGTGCCACCGGTTCCAGACTGTCGGGATGCTCATAGCTCAGATTGGCCAGGGTCTGGGTGATTTCGTAGAAACGATTCTCGGCCTGCTGCTGGCGCAACTCATGTGCTACCGCGTCACGCACGTCCTCGAAGGACTTGACCTGCGCCGGGGTGACGCCATCAAGGCGGATAACGTGGAACCCGGATGGCATGCGCACCGGCTCACTGACATCACCAGGCTTTTGCAGCGCGAACAGGGCCGTTTCGAAAGCCGGGCTATCGAACATACCCTTGCCGATGGTGCCGAGCTGGCTGCCTTCGATCTGACCAGAGCTGTCAGTGCGGGCATCCTGCAGGGCCTGATCGAAGCTCTTGGTGCCCGAGTGGATGCTGGTGGCGATATCGCGCGCCCGCGCTTCCGCCTGTGCGACCACCTCGGGCGCAGCGCCGGGCGGCAATTTGATCAGAATATGCGAAGCCTGCCGCTCCTCGGGCCGGCCATACTTGTCGAGATGGTCCTGGTAAGCCGCTTTCAGCTGTTCTTCGCTGATCGTGATGTCGGCGGCGAGCTTTGCCGACTGCAACTCGATGAAACTGATCTGAACCTGCTCGGGATTGACGAAGCGCTCACGGTTCTTCTCGAACTCCGCCTGAATCGCCGCGTCATCGACCTTGGCCTGCTCGACATAGCGCGCCAGCGACAGGCGCAGGTACTGCAGCGCCCGCTTCTGGCCGAGCAGCATATTCAACTGCTCCAGCTCGACCGGAGTGAGCAACGCTGAACCCACTACCCCGTCCCGCAACTGACCGGTAGCCAGCGACTGGCGCAGGCCTTCCTCGAACAGCGCTGGCGTGTAGCCCTGGTTGCGCAGCAATCGCTCGTAGAGATCCTTGTCAAACCGGCCCTGGAACACCGGCAAGGCGATGATCGCATCGTGCAGTTGCCGATCGCTCACGCGCAGTCCCTGCTCATGGGCAAAGCGATTCAGTACCCGCTCATCGATCAACTGCTGCAAAACCTGCTGCTTGAGGCGTGGCCCGTCCAGACCGGCCAGGTCCGCCTGATCGCCGAGCATCGCCTGCAGGCGCTGGCGCTGTTGCTGATAGGCACGCTGGAAATCCTGCAGGGAAATCTTGTCGCCACCGACTGTGGCAGCATCCATCGGCCCGCCACCTTCAAAGTAATAGTTGATCCCCCAGACCGCGAACGGGATGATCAGCAGGCCAATAATGGTGTAGGCAAACCAGCCCTGGGCGTGATCGCGAATTTTCTGTAGCAGCATGACAAGTACCCGGTTTCAGGTCGGATCACTAAGGAGGTGGCGCGTCGCGATGACCACCGCGCAGGGGCGCGACACGCAGGGAGCACATACGAAAAAGGGTGCCGTAGCGACACCCTTCTTGAATTTGGCGGAGCGGACGGGGCTCGAACCCGCGACCCCCGGCGTGACAGGCCGGTATTCTAACCATCTGAACTACCGCTCCGGATGCAACAACTGCAACGGCTAGCGAACTCTGCAACACGACATGGATATATGGCGGAGCGGACGGGGCTCGAACCCGCGACCCCCGGCGTGACAGGCCGGTATTCTAACCATCTGAACTACCGCTCCGGTATCCAAACCGTGGTGGGTGCTGAGGGGCTTGAACCCCCGACCCTCGCCTTGTAAGGGCGATGCTCTCCCAACTGAGCTAAGCACCCTGGGAAAGGTTTAAGACTTTATCATGTCCTTAAGCGTTTTGCCAGCCTTGAACACCGGAATTTTACTGGCCTTGATTTCCATGGTTTCCTGGGTCTTGGGGTTGCGGCCCGCGCGCGCAGCCCGTTCGCGCACCGAGAAAGTGCCAAAACGGGGCAGCACCACAGAATCGCCACTCTTGAGCGCCTCACCGATCACCAGCAGCAGCGCGTCAACGGCCCTACCCGCTGCAGTTTTTGGCAAATCAGCAGCCTGTGCAACGGCATCAACCAGTTCGGTCTTATTCATGATCCCTTTCCTTTTGCATTTACTGGCGTGGCTCGGATAGGCCCGGGACGGGGTGAGCGCACCTGCCCCGGGTCGATTGAATCACTTGATTTCGACTTATAGCCGGGCCTTGCGACCAGTGTCAACCAAGGGCCGCCGGTCTAGACTAGTGTGCGCGAACAATTTCCGGCGCGCTGCCGGATTTGGCTGCCGGCTCCACAGCACCAGCGCTGGCCGACTCACAGTCCTTGGGTGCTGGCAGGGCCTGCAAAGCAATTTCCAGCACCTGATCGATCCAGCGCACCGGCCGTACATCCAGCTTGGACAGGATGTTTTCCGGGATTTCGGCAAGATCCTTGCGGTTTTCCTCAGGAATCACCACCGTTTCCAAACCACCCCGGTGCGCAGCCAGCAGCTTTTCCTTAAGGCCACCGATCGGCAGCACTTCGCCACGCAGGGTGATCTCACCGGTCATGGCGACATTGGCCCGTACCGGCACACGCGTCAAGGCTGATACTAGCGCCGTGCACATGCCAATGCCGGCGCTTGGGCCGTCCTTGGGCGTCGCCCCTTCCGGGACGTGAATATGCACATCCAGCTTCTGATGGAATTCCGGATCAATGCCCAGCGCCTCAGCGCGGCTGCGCACTACGGTCATCGCCGCCTGAATCGACTCCTGCATCACTTCACCGAGCTGGCCGGTGTGAATCAGCCGTCCCTTGCCCGGCACCAGCGCCGCCTCGATGCTCAGCAGTTCGCCACCGACCTCGGTCCAGGCCAGACCGGTCACCTGCCCGACCTGATCCTGCTCCTCGGCCAGACCATAGCGGAAACGGCGCACGCCCAGATACTTCTCCAGTGACTCGGAATCGACACAGGTCTGTGCCGCAGTCGGGCTGAGAGTCACTTCCTTGACCACCTTACGGCAGATCTTGGCGATCTCCCGCTCCAGGTTGCGCACGCCAGCCTCGCGGGTATGGAAGCGAATCACGTCACGCAAGGCCTCGGCGCTGATCGCCAGCTCATCCTTGCGCAAACCGTTACCGGCGATCTGCTTCGGTACCAGGTAGCGCAGGGCGATGTTGAGCTTTTCGTCCTCGGTATAGCCGGGAATGCGGATCACTTCCATGCGATCAAGCAGCGGCGCCGGGATATTCAACGAGTTGGCAGTCGCCACAAACATCACATCCGACAGGTCGAAATCCACTTCCAGATAATGATCGTTGAAGGTGTTGTTCTGCTCCGGATCGAGCACCTCCAGCAGCGCCGAGGACGGATCGCCACGGAAATCCATCGACATCTTGTCGATCTCGTCAAACAGGAACAGGGGATTGCGTACCCCAACCTTGGCCAGATTCTGCACGATCTTGCCGGGCATCGACCCGATGTAGGTGCGGCGATGGCCACGAATCTCGGCCTCGTCACGCACCCCACCCAGCGACATGCGCACGAACTTGCGGTTGGTTGCGCGGGCGATCGAGCGCCCCAGCGAGGTCTTGCCCACGCCCGGCGGCCCGACCAGGCACAGGATCGGTCCCTTGAGCTTGCGCGCCCGCTGCTGCACCGCCAGGTATTCGAGAATGCGTTCCTTGACCTTCTCCAGACCATAGTGGTCGGTTTCCAGAATATGCTCGGCGGCAGCCAGATCCTGATGAATCTTGGTGCGCTTGCGCCAAGGCACATTCACCAGCCAGTCGATGTAGTTGCGCACCACCGTCGCCTCGGCCGACATCGGCGACATCATCTTCAGCTTGTTCAGCTCGGTCAGGGCCTTGGCCTTGGCATCCTTGGGCATGCCGGCTTTCTCGATGCGCCGGCTCAGATCCTCGACTTCATTGGGCGCATCCTCCAGATCACCGAGTTCCTTCTGGATGGCCTTCATCTGCTCGTTCAGGTAGTACTCGCGCTGGCTCTTCTCCATCTGCTGCTTGACGCGCGAGCGAATGCGCTTTTCCACCTGCAGGATGTCGATCTCACCTTCGACCAGCGCCAGCAGATGCTCCAGGCGCTCGCGCAGATCACGGATCTCAAGAATGCGCTGCTTCTCGTCGAGCTTGAGCGTCATGTGCGCGGCGACGGTGTCCGCCAGGCGACTCGGATCGTCGATGCTGGATACCGAGGTCAGCACTTCGCCGGGGATTTTCTTGTTGAGCTTGATGTACTGCTCGAAGGTGCTGAGCAGGGAACGCATCAGCACATCGCGTTCCTGGGCAGCAGCCTCGTCGAGGATCGGCTGCAGCACGGAGACATCGGCAATAAAACAGGCCTCGGTTTCGGTAAAGCGGTGCAGGATGACGCGCTGGCCACCCTCGACCAGCACCTTGACCGTGCCATCGGGCAGGCGCAGCAACTGCAGGATGTTGGACAGGGTCCCGACACTGTAAATGTCCTCGATATCGGGATCATCCATCTCGGCACTGGTTTGCGCGACCAGCACAATGCGCTTGTCGCTTTTCATGGCCAGATCCAGGGCATGGATGGACTTTTCCCGCCCAACGAACAGCGGGATCACCATATGGGGATATACGACCACGTCGCGGAGCGGTAATACCGGAATCGACGCGCGACTGGCGAAACTGTCCAACGGGGTTTCATTCTGCGGCATGATAGACCCTCTGCGGTTAAGCCAGACGTCGTGAAGGTGGGCACGGCCGGTTAGACAGCGCCTACCCAAAAACCGACCGCGCGAATCAGCCACACAGTGTGTGCGCACGGTCCGCGGGTCGTATCAGGAAAGGCGCCCGGTGCCGTGGCACCGGACGATCGGCAAGCGGCTACTCGTGAGCGGCGGCGCGCCGCTCGGTTTTCTCGTAGATGAAATACGGCTTGGCGTGACCGGCCACCACGGCATCATCAACCACGACCTTGCTGACCTGCGACAGACTCGGCAGGTCATACATGGTATCGAGCAGGATGTGTTCCAGGATGGTGCGCAGGCCACGTGCACCGGTCTTGCGCTCCATTGCCCGGTGGGCGATCGCGCGCAGCGCTTCATCGCGAAACTCCAGCTCGCTGCCCTCCATCTCGAACAGTTTCTTGAACTGCTTGATGATGGCGTTTTTCGGCTCGGTGAGGATGCGCACCAGGGCATGCTCATCCAGCTCAGTCAGGGTCGCGGTCACCGGCAACCGACCCACGAATTCCGGAATCAGACCGTACTTGATCAGATCCTCGGGCTCGACTTCCATCAGCACCTGACCCACCGAGCGGCCGTTGTCCTTACTCCTGACCTCGGCGGCGAAACCGATACCGCCCTTATCGGAACGGCTGCGGATCACCTTGTCGAGACCGGCGAAGGCACCGCCGCAGATGAACAGGATATTCGAGGTATCCACCTGCAGGAATTCCTGCTGCGGGTGCTTGCGACCACCCTGCGGCGGCACCGAGGCAATCGTCCCTTCGATCAGCTTCAGCAGGGCCTGCTGCACACCCTCGCCGGACACGTCGCGGGTGATCGAGGGGTTATCCGACTTGCGCGAAATCTTGTCGATCTCGTCGATATAAACGATGCCGGTCTGGGCCTTCTCGACATCGTAATCACATTTCTGCAGCAGCTTCTGGATGATGTTTTCCACGTCCTCACCGACATAGCCGGCTTCGGTCAGCGTGGTGGCATCGGCAATGGTAAATGGAACGTTGAGTAGCCGCGCCAGGGTTTCGGCCAGCAGCGTCTTGCCGGAACCGGTCGGACCGATCAGCAGGATGTTGCTCTTGGCGACCTCGATGTCACCGCTCTTGGCATGGCCGGTGCGCTGCAGTTCCAGGCGCTTGTAATGGTTGTAGACCGCGACCGACAGGACCTTCTTGGCGCGTTCCTGGCCAATCACGTATTCATCGAGAACCTGATTGATGTCGTGTGGCTTGGGCAGCTTGCTAGCGACAGCGGGCGCATTTTCCTCCATCTCCTCGCGGATGATGTCATTGCACAGCTCGACGCATTCATCACAGATGAACACGTTCGGACCGGCAATCAGCTTGCGCACTTCATGCTGACTCTTGCCACAAAAGGAGCAGTACAACAGCTTGTCGTCGTCGCTCCTGTCACTGCGGTCTCTACTCATAATCCCAACCTCGTCGTCGCACGGTCATTGGGTCCGGCATGGCGCGCGACTGCGCCACGCGCCACATGTTGCGGCTTTTCCAGAACGCCGCGCCCCGGGCCGTGTGCGCACCGGCGCCGGGGTTCGCCCTGCTTGCCCTCATTCACAGCCATCACGCCCCTGCCATCAGGAGACGCTCATACCTTTTCCAGGGCTATTGCAGCGCTGCGTTGGTTTAACACAGCATCAATCAGGCCATACTCAACGGCTTCGGCACCGCCCATGAAGTTGTCGCGGTCGGTATCGATAGCGATCTTCTCGACCGGCTGGCCGGTGTGCTTGGCCAGAATACGGTTGAGCCGATCCCGCACCAGCAGGATTTCCCGGGCGTGGATGTCGAAATCTGTGGCTTGGCCCTGAAAACCGCCCAGGGGCTGGTGGATCATGATGCGCGAGTGCGGCAGGCAGAAACGCTTGCCGGCTGCGCCACCGCTGAGCAACAGCGCGCCCATGCTGGCCGCCTGACCGATGCACAGCGTGCTCACGTCGGGCTTGATGAACTGCATGGTGTCGTAGATCGCCAGACCGGCGCTCACCGAGCCACCCGGCGAGTTGATATACAGATAGATATCCTTGTCGGGGTTCTCGGCTTCCAGGAACAGCAACTGCGCGACCACCAGATTGGCAGCATAATCCTCAACCGGCCCGACCAGGAAGATCACCCGTTCCTTGAGCAGGCGCGAGTAGATGTCATAGGCACGCTCGCCGCGCGCGGTCTGCTCGACCACGACCGGCACCAGGTTCAAGCCGCGAATAGCGGTAGACGCCCCGTTTTCAATCATGCGGAAGACTCCTGCTCGCCAGTGGCGGATTCGGATTCGGGTTTAGCATCAGCGACGGCCGGCTTGGGTGGAGCCATGACGGCAGCAAAGGTGCTGGGAGTTTCCATCACCTGCGCCTGCTGCAGCAGCCAGTCGACAATCTGATCCTCCAGCACCAAGGCGCGCACGCTTTCCATCGCCTGCGGATTCTTTTCATACCACTGCACGACTTCGCTCGGATCCTGGTAGGTAGCGGCGACCGATTGCAGATAATCATGCACCTGCTGCTCGCCAATCTGGATCTGCTGCGTGGTCGCAATGCGGGAAATGATCAGGCCCAGAGCCACCCGCCGCCGCGCTTCCGCGTCGAACAGTTGCGTCTTCAACTGACGGCTGCGCTCATCGTCCTTGTCCATCGGCAGACGCAGCTGCCGAGCCAGACTCTCGATTTCGGCTTCGACCAGCGCGCGCGGCAGCGGTACCGTATTGGCTTTCAGTAAGCCCTGCATCACTTGGCGCTTGACCTGGTTTTTGATGCCATCGCGCAGCTCGCGTTCCATATTTTCGCGCAACGATTGGCGCAGCGCGACAAGACCGCCCTCCTGAACATCGAAGGCGGCGGCAAATTCATCATCCACCTCGGGCAGGGTCAGCTCTTCCACGGCATGCAGCCGGACATGGAAGCGCGCCGTCTTGCCGGCGACCTCTGCCGAGCCATAGTCAGCGGGAAAGGTCAGATCGAACTCGGTTTCCGCGCCCGCAGACAAACCGTGCAAGGGCGTTTCGAAATCCTTGAGCATGGTGCCCTGGCCCAGCACCACCTCGGTATTCTCGGCCTTGCCGCCGGGGAATTCCTCGCCATCGATGCGCCCGGTAAAGTCGATCCGCACCCGGTCGCCCTCGCGTGCCGGTCGCTCCGCCACGTTCCAGGAACCGCGCTGCCGGCGCAGGTTCTGGATCATGTCATCGACATCCTGATCGGCCACTTCGGCCACCGGCCGCTCGACGGTGATGGTGTCGAAGCCGCTCGGCTGAAATTCGGGCATGACTTCGAAGGTAGCCGAATATTCGAGATCCTGTCCTTCCTGCAGATTCCTGGGCTCGATGCGCGGACCACCGAGCGGATTCAGCTTCTGCTGAACCAGAGCTTCGTGCAGGCTGTTCTCCATCAACTCAGTGACGGCTTCGTAGCGCACCTGATCGCCATACAGGCGCTGGATCATTTTCATCGGCACTTTGCCAGGCCGGAAT
>DAITNL010000007.1:29534-31144 GCA_036834665.1 Candidatus Competibacteraceae bacterium
GTGTACAGGGCCTGGCCGCGCGCCTGGAGCGCCCCGCACTTTGCCAGGCCGGAATCCGTCTACCTTGACCCGCCGGGACAGCGACAGCAGCCGATCCTGAATTTCCTTGGCCACTCGTTCAGCGGGAACCTGCACAGTCACCCGGCGCTCCAGATCGTTCAGCGTTTCAACCGACACCTGCATTGCTGCACCTCAAGCCTGTCTTCATGAGCATGTTGGGCAAAAATCCAACGCCACCCAAGCCCTGCGGGGCCGGGCGGCCAAGGATTCACGGAAATACATCGGATTTCTGGTGCGAAAGGAGAGACTCGAACTCTCACGGGTTACCCCACTGGAACCTAAATCCAGCGCGTCTACCAGTTCCGCCACTCTCGCGATTAAGACCACGCCTTCCACCCTCGGAAAGCGCTTCGATCATGCCGGTCATAATCAACACGATCGAGTATACAGGACAACGTACAGCCACGAATATCAGCGGACGACAAGATAACTCGGGCTAAACAAATCAGGGCAGGAAGCGAGCTGTTGAAGAATATGCGGGGGGAGCAAGATAAAATGGTGGGCCGTGTAGGACTCGAACCTACAACCAATTGATTAAGAGTCAACTGCTCTACCAATTGAGCTAACGGCCCATGAAGTGGGCGCGAATTACACCAAAATTACGACGGAAAAGCAAGACCCGTTCGGCGAATTCGCTTAAACCTGGGGTGGACGATGGGACTCGAACCCACGACGACCGGAATCACAATCCGGGGCTCTACCAACTGAGCTACGCCCACCATTGAAACCAAACTGACCTAGCACTGCCCCTGCCGGAATATGGCGCGCCCGGCAGGATTCGAACCTGCTACCCTCAGCTTAGAAGGCTGATGCTCTATCCGCATGAGCTACGGGCGCGGTACTGGACCACGAACCCCGAAACACCGCTTCGCCTATGCACTGGTCGGGGTAGAGGGATTTGAACCCCCGACACCCTGCTCCCAAAGCAGGTGCGCTACCAGGCTGCGCTATACCCCGTCTCTGCCATGTCGATGCTGCAACCTGCGCTTCCGTGCAGGAAGGTGGATTCTATTTTCGTCCTGGGCTGCCGTCAAGCCGGTTTTCACACATTGCGCCGCCAGGTAGTACCTTGGGGCGAATCTTCCAGCACGATATCCGCCGCTTCCAGCAGCCCACGAATCCGGTCGGCCTCCGCCCATTGCCGGGCTTTGCGGGCAGCGGCACGCTCGGCGATCAACTGCTCAATCTGCTCCGCGCTGTATCCCGTCCCAGTATCAGTCGCAGCACCGCCCTGCAGGAACTGCTGCGGATCGGCCTGCAGCAGGCCCAGGCAACTCGCCAACTGGCGCAAGCTGGCCCCGAGCCGCGCCGCGCCCGTTTCATCATCACCACGCAGCCGATTGATCTCGCGGGCCAGTTCAAACAGTACCGCCAATGCATCCGGGGTGTTGAAATCGTCATCCATGGCGGCAGCGAAACGTTCCTGCCAGTTCGCATCAAGCGGCGCATCAAGCAACGGCAAACCGCGCAACGCCGTATACAGGCGGGTCAGGGAGGCGCTTCACGCCGATCGAACCGGGCAAGGTGCGCATGTATGTATGCGGCATGAC
>DAITNL010000007.1:31154-36938 GCA_036834665.1 Candidatus Competibacteraceae bacterium
TACAGGCGGGTCAGCGAGGCGCGGGCATGCTCCAGGTTTTCATCGCTATAGTTCAGCGGGCCACGGTAGTGACTGGCGAGAATAAACAGACGCACCACTTCCGGCTGATAGCGCTGCAACACTTCGCGCACCGTGAAGAAATTGCCCAGCGACTTGGACATTTTCTCCTCGTTGACCTGGACGAAGCCGTTGTGCATCCACACGTTCACATAGGCATGGCCACTGGCCGCCTCGGACTGGGCGATCTCATTTTCGTGATGGGGAAACTTCAGATCCATGCCGCCGCCGTGAATGTCGAAATGCGCGCCCAGGCAGCGGGTGGACATCGCCGAGCATTCGATATGCCAGCCGGGCCGGCCCGCGCCCCAGGGCGATGGCCAGCTTGGCTCACCGGGCTTGGCGGCTTTCCACAGCACGAAATCCAGCGGATCATCCTTGGCTTCCTCAACTTCGATGCGCGCGCCTGCACGCAGATCGTCGAGTTTCTTGTTGGCCAGCCGCCCGTAACCTGTAAAACGGCTGACGTCGTAATAGACATCGCCACTGGTGCCGGCATAGGCAAAGCCCTTGTCCACCAGGGTCTGAATCAGAGCGATGATATCGGCGATCGCGGCGGTGGCGCGTGGCTCTTCGCTCGGTGGCAGAATGCCCAGCGCCGCCAGATCCTCGTGCATCGCGGCGATGAAACGCCCGGTCAGCGCCTGGAATTCCTCGCCATTTTCCTGGGCGCGACGGATGATCTTGTCGTCGATATCGGTGATATTGCGCACATAGGTGACGGCATAGCCCTGGGCGCGCAGCCAGCGCAGCACCACATCAAACACCACCATCACCCGGGCATGGCCGACGTGGCAATGGTCATAGACGGTCATGCCGCATACATACATGCGCACCTTGCCCGGTTCGATCGGCGTGAAGATTTCCTTGCGGCGGCTCAGGCTGTTGAAAATCTGCAACATGCGGGATTCTCTCGAAAAAAGGAAGATTCGAAGATCGGGCGCTACGGGACAGGAGCGGCGCCGTACCGGGCGCCTACCTTTCAACAGGCCGCGCGCAGGCGCCGACAGACGGTGTCTGCTGGCAGCAGCGTCAGGACGCGCGCCAGTTCCGGACCGTGGGTTTCGCCGGTCAGCGCAGCGCGCAGCGGCATGAACAACGCCTTGCCTTTGGCGCCGGTGCGCTGTTTCAGCGCTTCAATCAAGGGCTGATAAGCGGCGCCCTGCGCGGCGTAGGCTTCCAGCGCTGCATGGAAGAAGGCCGGCCCCGCTGCCGCAATGACCACCCGGCTGTCCTCGCTCGGACAGAGTTCGGCGGCGAACAGGCGTTCGGCCCAGAACGCGGCATCGGCGGGAAAGCGGATATTCGGCCGCACCGTCGCGATGAAATCGGCATGCAGCGCCGCCGGCACCCGCTCGCGCAGCACCGGTTCCAGCCACGCCGACAGTGCATCCGGCGTTGCGCGCTGCACCGCTTCGGTCTGCCAGTGCAGCAGCTGCGCGGCGTCATAATGCGCCGGGGCGCGCCCGAGACGCTCCAGGGCGAAATCGGCGGCCAGTGCAGCCGGATCACGCCAGGCATCGCCAGGATAGCTGTGGCCAAGCCGCGCCAGATAGTTCAGCAAGGCTTCCGGGCGATAACCGATAGCGCGCAACTCGCGCAAGCTGAGATCGCCCTCGCGCTTGGACAGCGGCCCGCCACCGGCGGCAACGATCAGCGCCAGATGCCCATAGGCCGGCGCGGGCAGCTCCAGCGCGTCCAGCAACAGCAACTGGCGCGGGGTATTGGTCACATGATCCTCGCCGCGCAGCACATGGCTGACCGCCATCAGCGCATCATCCACGGCATTGGCGAAAAAGAACTGCGGCGCACCATCCGCACGGCGAATGACGAAATCGCCAATATCATCGCTGGCAAAGCGCTGCGGCCCCCGGATCAGATCGGTGAAGGTAATCGTCCGCCCGGCCGGCACCCGAAAACGCAGGCTGGGCGCAGAACCGGCAGCGCGCCGCGCCTGTTGCTCGGCTGCGCTCAGGTGCGCACAGGTGCCGGCATAGCGTGGTGGCTGTCCGGCGGCCCGCTGCAGCTTGCGACTCAGCGCCAATTCCTCGGGACTGCAGAAACACGGATACGCCAGCCCGCGCGCTTCCAGTTGCTGATAGTACTGGGCATAGACTGCGGCCCGCGCTGATTGCACATACGGCGCATAGGGCCCGCCAACTTCGGGACCTTCCTGCCAGTCCAGACCCAGCCAGCGCAGATCTTCCAGCAGCGCGGCGCTGTATTCCGGACGGCTGCGCTCAGCATCGGTATCCTCGATGCGCAGCAGGAACGTGCCGCCACAGTGGCGGGCCAACAGAGCATTGAATAGCGCCGTGCGCAGATTGCCCAGATGCAGATAGCCGGTCGGGCTGGGTGCGAAGCGCGTTTTGACGTTTTTGCCGGTCATAGTGATGTCATGGTAGCGGAAAGCACTGGCGCCACCAAATCTGGCAGGGCGCCGCCGTGCTAACTATCATGCAGGCTCATTCGCTCTCTTTCACCCTTTGCTGATTTCATCAGGCTCGCATCCATGAACTCTTTTCCTTTGCTCGCCGCCGTGCTGGCCGGTCTGACCGGCTCGCTCGCGCTGGCCGCGCCCCAGGTGCGCATCGACACCAGTCTTGGCCCAATCACCGTGGAGCTGAACACCGAGCAGGCACCGAACACGGTCGCCAATTTCCTCACCTACGCCAAGAGCGGCTTTTACAACGGCACGCTCTTTCACCGGGTCATCGACGGCTTCATGATCCAGGGCGGCGGCTTCAGCAGCGACTTCCAGCAAAAGCCGACCCAGGCACCGATCCGCAACGAAGCCGATAACGGTCTGAAGAACCGGCGCGGCAGTATTGCCATGGCGCGCACCAGCGATCCGCATTCGGCCACTGCGCAGTTCTTCATCAACGTCAAGGATAACCCGGCCCTGGACTACCGCGCCGCCACGCCGCAAGGCTGGGGCTATACGGTGTTTGGCCAGGTCATCGACGGCATGGCGACCGTGGATAAGATCCGTCAGGTTGCCACCGGTCCCGGCGGTCCCGGCGGGCGCTTTGGCGATGTGCCGACAACGCCGGTGCTGATCCAGTCCGTTACCGTATTGCCCGAGACCGCGCCCGCAGCCCCTGCTGCAACAAAACCCTCTTCCGCCCCGCAACCCTGAGCTTTCCGACATGATCAAACTGCACACCACGCTTGGCACCATTACCCTGGAATTGGACCAGGCCCGCGCACCGGCCACGGCTGCCAATTTTCTGCAATACGCCCGCGATGGCTTTTATGACGGCACCCTGTTCCATCGGGTGATCCCCAATTTCATGATCCAGGGCGGTGGCATGGAAGCCGGGATGAAGCAGAAAACCACCCGCAGCCCGATCCGCAATGAGGCCGACAATGGGTTGAAGAACCAGAAGGGCAGCATTGCCATGGCCCGCACCAATGATCCGCATTCGGCCACCGCGCAGTTCTTCATCAATCTCAAGGACAACGATTTTCTCGATTTCCGCTCCGCCAATAGCCAGGGCTGGGGCTATTGCGTGTTCGGTCGGGTGACCGAAGGCATGGACGTGGTTGAGAGCATTGCCAAGGTCGCCACCACCAGCCGGCGCGGCCATCAGGATGTGCCCGCCGATGATGTAGTGATCGAGCGCGCCGAAGTCATCGACTAATGAGCAACGCGCCCACCCTGTTCATCTCCGATCTGCATCTGGATGCCAGCCGTCCGGAAACCACCGCGCTGTTTTTCGATTTCCTGGCGCGGCGCGCCCGGATGGCTGCTGCCTTGTACATTCTTGGCGATCTGTTCGAGGCGTGGATTGGCGATGACGATGACGCCGCACCCGGTCCCGAGGTTGCTGCGGCGCTGCGCGCGTTGGTCGATGCCGGCGTGCCCGTGCGTTTCCTGCATGGCAATCGCGATTTCCTGCTTGGCGCACGTTTTGCCGCTGCCGCCGGGCTGGAACTGCTGCCGGAAACCGTCACCATCGACCTGTACGGCAGGCCGGTGCTGCTGCTGCACGGTGACACGCTGTGCACCGACGATGTCGATTACCAGGCGTTCCGCGCCCAGGTGCGTGATCCGGCTTGGCAGGCGCGGATGCTGGCCTTGCCTTTGGCGCAGCGGCGGGCCTTGGCCGGGCAGTTGCGCGAAACCAGCCGCACCGCGACTCAGGGCAAGGCCGAGAGCATCACCGATGTCAATCCCGATGCGGTTGAACAGGCCCTGCGTGCCCACCGTACCAATCAGATGATCCATGGCCATACCCATCGGCCAGCGGTGCATCAGGGATCGCTCGATGGCCAGCCGATGCGGCGCGCGGTGCTCGGCGACTGGTACCAGCATGGCAGCGTGCTGTGCTGTGATGCGCAAGGCTGGCATCTGGAAGTGCTGCGCGCGGATGCCTGAATCATGATCCTGCTGCACCCACGCCATGCTACGCACGGCAGCTACGATGCGCCGGGCCATTTCCCGGCGCTGATGGAGCTGTACGAGCGCAACTATATCCATATGCGCCGCCTGCTGCCGGTGATACCCGCTGCCGGCGCTGGCGTGTCGCGGGTCGCAAATGGCTTGGATTTGCATCTGCACGTCATTGAGCGTTTTCGCTATACCAGTGAACTGTTGCTCACCTACCGCTTCACCCAACAGGCTACTGTCGTTGCCGAACCCAATCTGCATATTCGCATCTATCACGATGCCCGCATGGCCGAGGTGATGACCGCGCATCTGCGCCATCACCCCGCCTTTGACGCTGGCAGCACCGGCAACCTCATTCTCCCCAGTCTGCAAACCCGCTGGCGCATGAATCGCTTCCTCGATAAGTGGCTTAGCTATTGCCTGCGCCAGGGCCATCGCTTTTCCAGCCTGTCCGGTAATACCCCTGCCGTTTGAAGCGTGCAGCGGTCCGTTCTGAGCGCTGATTTCCCATAACCGAGATGCAAATCATTTTCCTTGATGAGGAGCTTGGGCGCTTGCGGCGGCGGTGATGCGGGTGAGACAGATGCTTGCCGCAATAGGAGGACTGGTTTTTGAGGAGCAATTGATTTATCTATGTGACTTTTGTAGAATTTTTTATTATACGCAAGTCTGGCGTAAGGCAAGATCACTTTTAGGGGGGTCTACAAATAATTAGGCAGCACAAGGCGCCTCAGCGGCGAATACCCACAGCAAAGCCGCGCCGGTGAATATGATGGTCCCTCTTCTTCACAGCCCCATGAGCCATGACAACTTCCCCAAAACCCGCAGAACCCGTAGCTGCGCAGTGCGCGCAGCCGAAAACAGCCGAGCCGAGTGAAAGGCCCTTCCTGCGCTTTCATCATTCGCAGGAACTCCGATTAAAGACGATGGAGATTCTCGAAAAGATCGAGAGCGCTGATAAACCAACAGCGTACTCAGGACAACTCACAAATCTTATCCTCGAGCTGACAGACAGCGGGATGGATCAATACTTTCTACAGTCGCTCAAGGCTACGAAGGCCAACTTTGTTGTTCAGCAGTCAGCTGCGCTTGGCTTGTCAGGCGTACAAAAGGTTATGGGTACCGTAATTAGAAATATTATTGGCCGCATGGACGATCGGCAACTGATATCAGTTTGCGGCTCTATTCGCCAATTTATGGTGTAAGCGCCAATACCCTGTATATGGATCGTCGCTTATGCTCTAGGGCCGCGCGATGATGCCCAAAAAGACAATATCGGTGAGCATGGCCGAATCTTTACCACTTTCTGACAAGCTCCTCCTGGCCCGGCGGTT
>DAITNL010000008.1:0-22038 GCA_036834665.1 Candidatus Competibacteraceae bacterium
ATACCAAGCCCCAAACCGCCGCTACCCGCAGTACGGCACCCGCGCATAAGCGCACCTCCCCTAGCGAGACCGATACCAGGACACGGACCGCCGCTACCCGCAGTACGGCACCCGCGCAGCACTCGACCGCTTCGACTGGCACAACCAAACGCGTTGCCAAGCCAGCCACCGCAGCAACGCCGACGGCCCTGCAGCCGCTACCCCAAACCACGGTTGCCGCCAAGATCCAATGAACCTGCCCGCGACCGTCCAGACGTTTCTTGATCAACGGCATCTGTCCTATCGGCTGATTGCCAGCCCATCCTGTGAAACACTCTGGCAAAGCGCCGCACAACTGCAATTGCCAACACGGCGGATGGCGCGCACAGTCCTGCTGCGCGACGACACCGGCCTGGTCATGGCCATCCTGCCCTGCAACTACATGCTGGATTTTTCACTGATCTGCCAGGTGCTGCAGCGCGATCTGGAACCCCTCTATGGCGCCGACACCCTGAGTTTTTTTAAAGATCAGGGCTGCGCCGCCTACTCTCACCCGCCCCTGGCCGAGGCTTTTGGAGTGCCAGCCCTGGTCGATACCAGCCTGTTAATCGACGAGGACGAGGAAATCTACTTCGATAGCGGCGGCAGCGAAGCCCTGATTGGCATGCGCGGCGCTGACTTCCGCCATATGCTCTCCCGGGCACGCTGGGCGCAGTTTGCAGTGTCGACCGATGATCTGGACACTATGATCAACCAGGAAGCGCTGACCCCGCAAAACCTGGTCAACCTCACCCGGCGCTACACACCCATGCAGTTGCGCGAGGGCATCGAGGCCATCACCGAGCTGCCGATCATGCCCCAGACCGTCCAGCAAATCCTCGGCCTGCGCAGCAACCCGCAGCTCGCGATCGACGACATTCTGCAAATCGTCGAGCAGGACCCCAGTCTGGCTGCCCAAGTCGTGTACTGGGCACGCTCACCCCTGCATGGCTATCACGGCACGGTGGACTCGCTGAAAACAGCGGTCGAGCGCATCCTCGGCCCCGATAACACGCTCAACCTGCTGCTTGGCTCCTGCATAGGCAAGACCTTCCACCTGCCGGTTGATGGGCCAGCCGGCCTGGAGGCCTTCTGGCGCCATAGCGTTTACTGCGCTTCGCTGAGCGGTGAATTGGCCAAGCTGCTGCCTGGCGATATCAATATCCGCCCCGAACTGGCCTATCTGTGCGGTCTGCTGCACGATTTTGGCTATCTGGTGCTGGGGCACGTCCTGCCGGCGCGCTTTTTCCTGTTCAACCGCTTCCTGGCTGTTAACCGCAACGTGGCGCTGAACGCAGTGGAACGCTATGTGCTGGGTGTCGAGCACTGGCATATCGGCGCCTGGCTGATGCAGGCCTGGTCGATGCCTGAGGAGGTCATCGCCGCAGTGCGCTGGCATCACAGCGAGGATTGCACCCAGCCGCACGCCGAATATGCCAATCTGGTGCTGATCGCCAACCGGCTGCTGCAACACATCGGCCTCGGCGAGGAAAACAACAACCGCCTGCCTGCGCTGGCCATGTTCACCCTCGGCATCAACCGTGATCAGGCCTTTGATGCACTGCTACGGGTGCAGGCCAGCATGACCGAGCTGGACAGCCTGTCCCAGGCCCTGCGCCTGACCACGCCCTCCTGACAGCCGCAACCGCGCTACGCGGTGCTAGTCCGGGCCGGCCTGCAGTTCGACCTGCCCGATACCGCGCACCGAGTTGATCAAATAGATCCGGGCGCCGCTCAGCAGCTGCTCGACCGTCAGCACCCGCTCACGAAGCTGCCGGCACGCCAGCAGCGCCTCGCGATGGGTGCCGGGCAGCAGCCCGCAGCGCAAGGGCGGCGTATAGTGCACACCCTTGATCTCAACCACTACGTTGGCGATGGTCGATTCGGTGATTTCACCGCGACTGTTGTAGAGCAGGACATCGTCCCAGCCGGGCCGGTCCGCCAGAGCCTGCTGGTACACACGGCGCTGCGTGGTCTTGTGGTAGAGGAACGGATCGGCTGGATCGATGGGCGCTCGCGCCAGAATAATGCGCTGCAGCATGGCCGGCAGCACCGCATAGGCCTGGAATGAGAGCTGCAGCGTACCATCGCGACTCAATTGCAGGCGGATACGATGCGGTTGCGGTGGCAAGCGCGCCACCAGTCTGGCCAGAGCGCGGCGAACTGCGCACTGATCCAATTTGAAGGCGAAGTAGGCCGCCGATCGCGCCAGGCGCAGCAGATGCCGCGACAGCCGTCGATAGCCCTCGGCCGGCGTCCAGGCCAGCGTCTCCAGCAGCTCGAACTCCACCGCTGTCGAACCCAGGGCGCGGGCCTTGATCTGGCATTCGCGCCATTCCTGTGCCGGCCGCGCATCCCAGACGATGCCGCCACCCACCCCATATTCAGCCTGACCCTGACGCCGATCCAGCCACAGACTCCGGATCGCCACATTGAACTGGGCCTGGCGCGCCGGGGCGATAAAGCCGATCGCGCCGGTGTAGCTGTGCCGGGCGCTGGTTTCCAGGGCGGCGATGGTCGCCATGGCCATGGCCTTGGGGGCGCCGGTGATCGATGCGGCCGGGAACAGCGCGGTGAGAATGTGACTCAGCGATGCCGATGTGGTCGCACACACGGTCGAGCTCATCTGCCAGACGCTGCGGTAGCGTTCAACGCCGAACAGTTCGGGCACCGTGACGCTGCCCGGCGTGGCGATGCGCCCCAGGTCGTTGCGCACCATGTCGGTGATCATCAGATTCTCGGCGCGTTCCTTAGGCGATGCCCGCAACGCCGCAGCCTGTGCCATATCCTGTTGATACCACAGGCCCCGCGCCGCCGTGCCCTTCATCGGTCGCGAGCTGATGCACTGCCCATCGAGACGGAAAAAAAGTTCCGGTGACAGGCTAGCTAGCACCCAGTCGCCGCCGTCGATGTAGGCGCCATAGCGGGGCTGCTCCGCCGCTACCCGCTGCTGGAAGAACAGCCAAGGATCAGCGCGCAAGGTGCTGCGCAGGCGATAGGTGAAATTGACCTGATAGACCGTGCCTGCGCCGAGCAGCGCCTTGATGTGGCGCAGCCGCTGCCGGTAACGGGCCGCTGTCAGGTCCGGCCGCCAATCTGGCGCGATCACGGGGACCGGCGGCGCGGGCCATGCGAAGGGTTCCGGCGGCGGACCGAGTGCAAACCACAGCAGGGGCCACTGCGTCTCAGGCGGGCGCACCTGCAGTGCCGGATCAAAGGCCGGTGCGGCCTCGTAGGCAATAAAGCCGGCTGCGTGCAAACCGGCAGCTACTGCGGTCTCCAGTTCGGCCAGGCACGGCAATACCTCTTCGACGCGCCAGGCCACCAGCAGGCGGCGCGGCCCGCCAAAGCGCAGCCAGACGCCGCGCGCCGCATCCCGCAGCACGATCAGCGGCGACGCCGCGCCCGTTTCGGGGATCTCAGTCACGACAGATTCACCACGGCACACACCGGACATGCTCGCCAGTCGCGCATTTTTTGCCCGCTGCAAACAGCAAGGGCGGAGCCGTAGCTCCGCCCTGTAGCTGCCTGCGCCTCGCGGCGCGATTTACAAGGCGCTCGGTCCGATTTCACCGGTGCGAATCCGGATCGCGCGCTCCAGGTCATAAATGAAGATCTTGCCGTCACCGATCTTGCCGGTGTTGGCCGCGGTGCAGATGGCTTCCACCACCTGATCGACTAGGCCATCGTCAACGGCGATTTCCAGCTTCACCTTCGGCAGGAAATCGACCACGTACTCGGCACCCCGGTACAGCTCGGTATGGCCCTTCTGGCGACCGAAACCCTTAACCTCGGTGACCGTGATCCCCTGGACGCCGATACTCGATAGCGCTTCCCGCACATCGTCCAGTTTGAACGGTTTGATGATTGCAGTGACTAGCTTCATGGATACCCTCTGGCGTTTCGCCTAATCCAAAACCAAAACCTGAGCGGGAATATAACCGAAATCCGCGCCTGCATGCGATGTTGGACGGACACCGGCGCCTTGCCGGCACGCGATATCCGCCCGCCACATCCTTAGAGGTTGTAGCCGCGCTCGTCGTGCAGCGCGATATCCAGACCCTCGGTTTCCTGTTCCTCGGTCACCCGCAGGCCGATCACTACATCGATTACCTTGAGAATCAAGAAGCTCAGCACACCGGAGTAGACAATGGTAAACAGCGCGCCCTTGGTCTGCGCCCACAGCTGGCTGCCAATGGTCATGCCCTCGGCCAAGCCAACACCACCCAGGCTCTTGTCAACGCACAGGCCCGTGAGAATGGCACCGAGAATACCGCCGACCGCATGCACGCCAAACACGTCCAGCGAGTCGTCGTAACCTAGCGCCCGCTTGAGCTTGGTCGAGGCCAGGAAGCAGACCACGCCCGCAGCAAAACCGATCAGCAGCGCGCCCATCGGTCCGGCGGTGCCAGATGCCGGGGTAATCGCCACCAGGCCAGCCACTGCGCCCGAGGCAATACCCAGCACGCTCGGCTTACCGTGCGACAGCCACTCGGCGAACATCCAGCTCAGCGCTGCAGCGGCGGTGGCAATCTGGGTTACCGCCATGGCCATACCGGCCGAACCATTGGCCGCGACCGCACTGCCGGCGTTGAAGCCAAACCAGCCCACCCACAGCATCGACGCGCCCATGATGGTGAAGTTGAGGTTATGCGGAGGCATGGCCATCTGCGGATAATGCTTGCGCTTGCCGATCATCAAGCAGGCCACGAAACCGGCGATACCCGCATTGATATGCACCACGGTGCCACCGGCGAAATCCAGCACGCCCCAGGTACTGCCAATCAGCGAACCGGCGCCGCCCCATACCATGTGCGCCACCGGCAGATAGACCACCGTGAACCAGATCCCCATGAACAGCAGCAGGGCGGAGAACTTCATGCGCTCGGCGAACGCGCCAACGATCAGCGCCGGGGTGATGATGGCGAAGGTCATCTGGAACACCATGAACACCGTTTCCGGAATCGCATTCGGTACCGCAGCCAGCGGCTGCCACAGGCTCTCCACCGTCACGCCACTCAGGAAGGCCTTGTTCAGGGTACCAATCAGTGAATTAAGATTCACCACGCCCGCTTCCATACCGGTGGTATCAAAGGCCAGGCTATAACCGTACAGGGTCCACAGCACCGTCATCAGAGCCGTGATGGCAAAGCACTGCATCATCACCGACAACACGTTCTTCGCACGCACCATGCCCGCGTAAAACAGCGACAGGCCGGGAATGGTCATGAACAATACCAGCGCGGTCGAAGTCAGCATCCATGCCGTATCGCCCGAATTCAATTCCGGCTTGGCGGCTTCCTGCGCAAGCGCCAACGCCGGCATCAGCGCCGCTAGCAGCAACAGGCTGCCGCTTTTCGCCATTTGTTTTATATGAATCATCAGTGAAATTCTCCCGGGTTTTAGGGTTTCAAATGCAGTTTTCCAAAACAGGTCCAGAGCAAACCGCAGCGGCGCCCTGACGCGGCATCATCCCATTCATCACAGCGCTTCGGTGCCGGATTCACCGGTGCGAATCCGGATCGCCTGCTCCAGGTCATACACAAAAATCTTACCATCACCGACCTTGCCGGTATTTGCCGCGCGGGTCACCGCCTCAATGACGCGATCGGCGAGCGCATCATCGACGCCGACTTCAATCTTGATCTTGGGCAAAAAATCCACCACGTACTCCGCGCCCCGGTACAGCTCGGTGTGACCCTTCTGGCGGCCAAATCCCTTCACCTCGGTCACGGTAATGCCCTGCGCGCCCACTTCCGAGAGTGCTTCTCGCACGTCGTCCAGCTTGAACGGCTTGATAACCGCAGTGATCAGTTTCATGACTTGCTTGTCTCCATGATGGCTTGAACTCCCACGCAGGGCGGGCGCGTTACACCGGCTCTCCGGCACGTCCACGCCGCCGGCACCGGCGCTTGATTGGTGTTGCCACCGCAAAGCACATCGTATGCCATCAGCTTTTTTTCTTTTTTATACAGACTATTATCATTCCACTACCCACCCATGAGCGCCGATATTCGATCGCCTGTCGCGCGCTAGACCCGTTCATTGCACCAAAAAAGTGCTCGCACAGCAGTACGCAGAAACCCGAAAATCCCGTTACACTTGCAGCATCGCAACCCACGACTGGAGACAGGGCCATGATCGACCCCAAGGTGTTCGACGACATCGCCAAGCGCTTCGCCGAAGCCGTTCCCCCCGGAGTACGGCAGTTTCAGGCGGAGATGGAGAAAAACCTGCATGCTGCCCTGCAGGCGACTTTCGCCAAGCTCGACCTGGTCACGCGCGAGGAATTTGAAGTGCAACAGGGTGTGCTTGCCAAGACGCGCGCCAAGCTGGAAGAACTGGAAAAGCAGGTCAGCGAACTGGAAGCGAAGACAGGCAGCACTAAGCGCCGCAAAACAGCGGAAAAACCCGCCGAAACGGACAGCAACGAATAATGCGGCCTACGCTGCCACAGCCTATTGCACCAAAATAGTTCAAAAACCGCGCCCGCTCGTCGCTCTCTCTGCACCATGATAAACCGGCGGGCGGGCATAGCCGCCGTACCGCCCGGCTGCTAACGGAATCGCCATGTCGCTCGCCATCGTCTACACCCGCGCCCAAATCGGTATCGATGCCCCGCTGGTCCGCGTGGAAGTGCATCTGTCCGGCGGCCTGCCGGGCTTATTCATCGTCGGCCTGCCGGAAGCGGCGGTGAAGGAAAGCAAAGACCGGGTACGCGGCGCAATTCTCAACAGCCAGTTTGAATTCCCGGCGCGGCGCATCACCATCAATCTGGCGCCGGCTGACCTGCCCAAGGAAGGCGGCCGCTTCGACCTGCCCATTGCACTGGGCATCCTGGCCGCCTCGGGCCAGATCAGTCACGCGCGGCTGGGTCAATATGAGTGCCTCGGCGAACTGGCCCTGGGTGGCGAGCTGCGCGGGGTACGCGGGGTGTTGCCGGCGACGCTGGCCTGTCGCGATGCCGGGCGTACCCTGCTGGTGCCGGGCGATAACGCCCCGGAAGCGCTGCTGGTCAGCGGCGCGCAGGTCCTGGGCGCCGCGCATCTGCTGGATATCTGCCGGCAACTGAACACCGGCACGGCCCTGCAGGTTCCGGAACGGCCACCGCCAGCACCTGCCATCGGCAGCCTGCGCGACCTGAACGAGGTGCGCGGTCAGCAGCATGCCAAGCGCGCTTTGGAAATCGCCGCCGCCGGCGGTCATAACCTGCTGTTTATCGGACCACCGGGCACCGGCAAGACCATGCTGGCCAGCCGCCTGCCCGGCATCCTGCCACCGCTGAATGAAGTCGAAGCGCTGGAAACTGCGGCGATCGCCTCGGTCAGCAACCAGGGTCTGGACCTGTCGCAGTGGGGCATACGCCCGTTCCGCGCCCCGCACCACACCGCCTCGGCCGTTGCGCTGGTCGGTGGTGGCGGTCAGCCGCGGCCCGGGGAAATCTCCCTGGCCCACCATGGTGTGCTGTTCCTCGACGAACTGCCCGAGTACGAACGGCGCGTGCTGGAAGTTCTGCGCGAACCGTTGGAATCGGGCCGCATCACCATCTCGCGTGCCGCCCGGCAGGCCGATTTTCCGGCACGCTTTCAACTGGTGGCCGCGATGAACCCCTGCCCCTGCGGCTATCTGGGCGATGCCGAGCGGCGGTGCGCCTGTGGTGCCGAACAGGTGCGCCGCTATCGGGCACGGGTTTCCGGCCCGCTGGTCGATCGCATCGACCTGCACATCGAAGTGCCACGCCTGGCGCACCGGGCCCTGCGCGGTGATACCGTCGAGGAAGACAGCGCCACGGTGCGCGCCCGGGTCTGCACCGCTCGCGAGCGACAACTGCGCCGGGCTGGCAAACCCAACAGCGCCCTGGGTACACGCGAAATCGAGCGCGATTGTGCGCTGAGTGAGGCCGACTATCGCCTGCTGGAGCAAGCGCTGGAGCGGCTGGGCCTGTCACCACGTGCCTATCACCGCATCCTGAAGGTCGCCCGGACCATCGCGGATCTGGCGGGCAGCGATACGATTCGCACCCTGCATTTGACCGAGGCGATCAGCTACCGCGCCCTGGACCGCAATGTGCATCGCTAGGGTGCTGCCTGCCTACTGCTTTCTTCACCTATCGCGAGCAAAAACCGATGTCGCATCAACTGCCTGCTATTGCTCCTGCTCCTCAACCACGTCACTGGCCGCTAGCGCTGGCTCTGCTGCTGTTTTGGATGCTGCTGATACCGCCGCTGACCGCCACACCGGCACCAGCACCGCTGTCCGACGCCAAGGTCGAGGCCCTCGTGGAGGCGCTGCGGCTGGCCGCGCCGCCGGCGAGTGCCGATTCCAGCCTGTACAGCGACTGGCGGGTCAAGCCGGATAACATCAGCCGCTGGTCGCAGCGCTGCCTGGAACAGCCGGTGACACCGGAACAGTTTGCCGCTGATCCGGCGCTGGCCCGACGGGTGCTGATCTGCGTGATCAAGCCGGTTCTGGTCGAGCAGCTCACCGCCAGCGACCATAACGAGATTATTGCCGTGCAGCGCGTGGCCGCCTGGTGGATGACCGGCGATCCCAACCAGTACCGCAGCGGCTCCACTAGCAGCTATACCTTGCGCGTGCTGGAGGCTTATCTGCGCTTTTTCTAGGCACGATCGGGTCAGCGGGCGTTGCGGCTGATGCTGCGCGGAAAGAAGGTGCGCCGGTCGTAGTCGCGAAAGCGATAGAACTGCGCCGGACGACCGGAACCATTGCGCGACTGACGCGCGACCGGTTCGAGCATATCGGCCTCAGCCACCCGGCGGCGGAAGGAGCTCTTGTCCAGCGGCTGCTGCAGAATGATCTCGTAGACCTGCTGTAGCTGCGGCAGGGTGAATTCTTCCGGCAGCAGATGCACGGCGATGTGGGTGTATTCGAGTTTGGCGCGCAGCCGCTCAATGGCATCAGCGAGAATGGTCGCGTGGTCGAAGGCCAGTGGATCAGCAACGGCTCTGTCGTGTACCGGCGCCCAGCGCACCGTGTCCGGCCCACCGCCAAGATGCACGGCCTGTGAGGCGATCAGCGCGAAATAGACAGCAGTAGCAGTCCAGTGGCGCGGGTCGCGATCGCGCGAGCCATAGGTTCTGAGCTGTTCCAGATAGGGCGCCTTGACGCCTGTCTTCTCCAGCAGCTTGCGTTCGGCACAGGCTTCCAGGGTCGAATCGCGGTGCAGATCGAGAAAGCCACCCGGCAGCGCCCACCAGCCCTTGTAGGGATGCTCGCCGCGCTTGACCAGCAGAACCTGCAACTGAGCGTCGTGCGCGGTGAAAATCACCAGATCAACACTGAATGAAGGTCGGTCATACTGCGCCGGGTCATAGTGGAGCAGAAAGGCCGCTTCTTCCAGATCAGGCGTCGAGGTGCTCATATCAGGGCAGACAGGTGGAAACCGGGGCACGCCAGCGCCACGCCTTAGCGAGCCGCAGCAAACACCCCCAGACTGAGATCATCAAGATTGAATACCAACCGACGACCATACTCGGCCAGGGTCTTACGCAGGCGGCGGCGGACGAAGTCATTGTCGAAGCTGTCGAAATCCAGCACCGACCGCGCCACGTCCAGCAGATCCAGACGCGCGCCGGTGTCTGCTTCAATCAGGGAATGCAGGCCATCGGTAGCCACGGCAACAGTAGGACATGCCGCCAGCGGAAAACTGAACACCGCCGGCGTGTCGAAGGCCTCCAGCCGACCCTCGTCGCCGCCCTCGCGCAGGTGGCGTACGCGCTGCGCCACTCGTGAATCGCCTACCGCAGATTGATACAGCGCCCAGCGCTGGCGGTCGAGCAGGTAGGACAGGTAATAGGGCATGTTCTCGGCGTATTCGACCTGGATCGCTGCCAGCATCCCATCGCGGCTGCGGGTCAGGATGCAGCCATCACCGTACAGGTGAACGTAAACGGTCACGCCATCGCACCAGGCTACCAGCAGGGTAGCATCCAGCGCCGCCAGATGCAGACCCATATCGCGAGCCTGGCGTGCTGCGCTGCGCACCACGCGCCGCCCCAGCCGCCAATGCTGGGCCTGCCGACCACTGGCATCCAGATCGCGGCGCATGAACTGCGGCAGCAGGCGGCGGGCGTTGAGTACCAGCAGCCGGGCGCCGACATCGCTATCCGGTGCCGCCGAACAGCCATCGGCAAGAATCACATGCGGCAACGGCGTACGCCCGTGGCAGCCATAATCCTCACAGCACAGATGCAGCTTGCCGATGGTGTAGTGCGAATCCAGAGCCAGTTTCATCGCGTCATCATCTTCATCATCACTCTCGCTCAGCGCAGGAAATCCGCCGCCCGCGCGGTTCGCATGCCACGCTGTTTCATCGTCGCCATGAATTCACCGGCCAGTGCCTCGAAACCGGCCACCGGCGATGTGGTGTCCTCGATCAGCACCAGCTTATGCAACTGCTCCGGGCCGACGTGCGCCGCAATATCGTGCACGGTATTAGCCACACAATGCGACAGCGCCTGCCCGGACAAGGCCACCAGATCGGCCTGTTTCAGGGTCTCAAGCAGGTCCAGGTTAAGCTGCGTGCCCGGATCGGCCGGATCGGGCACATCGGCCTGCAGTGCCGAATAGTGCTCGGTCCAGGGATTGTGGCCCTTGATCACATAGTTGACCCGCTTAAAGCCCTGCTCTTCCCAATGGCGCAGCGCCGCCGCCACCACGGGAATCACGTTATGCCCCCAGGTACCCACCAGACAATGCGGCGGCCAGATGGTCAGGATGTAGCGGCCGTTGTCGCGCAGCGCCCGCACATAATCCAGCACCCGTTGCTGATACTGCGGCTGCCGCGCCCGCCAGAGGCCATTTTCGACCGCGGCAACGTCAATCTGGGTAAAGGGCGGTGGTGGCTGGCCGGCGCCATCGCACCAAAATACCGGATGGGAAATATCCACCAGCTGATGGGTGTCGAGGGTGACATGGATGGCGTCAATGCGCTCAGCGAGGCGCTCCAGCAGCGCGGCCAGGCGCACGGCATCGGCGCTGACACCCGGCACCGGCAGGGCCGCGCCCGGTGTATCGCTGAAATCGTTCTGCGGATCGATGATCAGGAATTCGAGTCGCACGGCAGTACTCCCGGCAATGCTCCGGCGCGCCCGACCGCGGACGCGAACCCTGCCGGCGACACCGGCATCATGCCTATTAGTTGCTTTACGCCACTATTATGCACACCCTGCGCCTGCCGCACAACGGGCGCAGCGCAGCAACGTGATAGACTACAGCGATTAAATCCCTCTCTGGCACGATTCCCATGACCGGCCCATTCCCCATCCCCGCTGCACTGATCGAGCGGCTGCGCGGTGCCCAGCGGGTTGCCGTTCTCACCGGCGCGGGCATTTCCGCCGAAAGCGGTGTCCCGACCTTCCGTGACACCCAGACCGGCCTGTGGGCGCGCTATTCCCCACAGGAACTGGCCAACGCCGAGGCTTTTCGGCGCAATCCGCGTCTGGTTTGGGAATGGTATGCCTGGCGTCAGCAGATCGTGCGGCAGGCCATGCCGAATCCGGGCCATCAGGCCCTGGTCATCATGGAACAGCGCATCGCCACCTTCACCCTGATCACGCAGAATGTCGATGGCTTGCACCGCCGCGCCGGCAGTCATCAGGTGCTGGAATTGCATGGCAACCTGTTTCGCAGCAAGTGCTTTGCCGAGGATCGGCCGGTGGAAGGTGACAGCGAGGGCGACGCAGTGCCGCCGCGCTGCCCGCGCTGTGGCAGTCTGCTGCGGCCGGATGTGGTCTGGTTCGGGGAAATGCTGCCAGCAGCGATACTGCACGCCGCGACGCAGGCCGCCACCCATGCTGAGGTGTTTTTCAGCATTGGCACCTCAGCGCAGGTCTATCCGGCTGCTGATCTGCCGCTGCAGGCACTCGCTGCCGGCGCGACCGTGGTGGAGATCAACCCCCAGCCGACCCCGCTCAGTGCGCAGGCCAGCTTTGCCCTGCACGGCGCGGCCGGCGTGGTACTGCCGGCACTGGTCGCCCAAACCTGGTGTGAGGCGTCGCCGTACTGAGTCTGCAGGATAGATTCAGCCAGCGCGGCGCAGTGCGTGCGCCTTGTCATCCAGCCAGTCGTGCCGATAGCGGCTCTGTGGATCGCGGCGCGCCGCTTCGGCAACCGGATCCAGGCGGATGGCCGGCTCAGCGATATGCCAAAGCCCCGTCACCTCCAGCCACAGCGCCAGATTGACGCAGGGATCGTCATCCAGCAATTGCGCTGCGAACCAGGCCGCGCCCCAGCGCCAGTCCAGACGCAGATCATGAAACAGGTAGCTCGCCACCAGGCGGCGACCAAAGCCATCCAGACGGCCGCTCCAGGCCAGTTCACGCAGATGGGCATCGACGTACGGCTCACCGGTAGCGCCCTGCTGCCAGCAGGCAAAGCGCTCGCCAGCCGCCGCATCATGCTCACCGGCCGGCTCGGCGACGCGCGCAACCTGAACACCCCGCTTGAGCACCCGCAGCCGGCAATAATCCCGGTACAGCAGATCATCAATCAGGCCGGTCGCCAGCTCATCGGCCCAGGCTTCCAGCCCTGAATATTTGACGTATTGATAAATCTGCCGGGGCGACAGGGCGCCACAGGCCAGCCAGGGACCAAAGGTATCGCCGCGCGCCAGCTCGGGATCACCCGCACCGCCGCGTCGGGTCGCCAACGATGCACGCCGTCCCTGCACATAATCCTCCAGGCGCGCCAGAGCAGTGGACTCGCCGCCACGCGGTACACGGATAGCAGCGTCCGCGAACACCGTTGCACTCAAGCCCATGGCCTGCAGCAGCGTTGGCAGGCTGTCACCGCTGATACCGGCCGGAAACGCCGGCAAACGATGCGGCGGCAATAACGGCAGGCGCGGCTCGGCGGCCCTCTCAACCGTCAGATGAAACTGGTCGAAGCGCTCCGGCAGATTGGCAATCGGAAACGGTAGATCGTTCGGATGGGTCAGCGTGTTAACCCAGTAGCTGCGCAGTGGCACGCCCAGCGGCTCCAATGCCGCCGCCAGCCGCCGCTCAACTTCCACCGCTGGACCCAGCATCTGGCGCTCGGTAAACACCACCGCGGCGCCACAGTCCCGCGCCAAACGCGCAATCACCAGCTCGGGCGCCCCCAGGGCCACATGCAGATCACTGCCCCGGGCACGCAGCGCGGCGCGTAGATCTTCCAGGCTCTCGACCAGAAACCGGGCACGCAGTGCGCCGATGCGCGGAAACCCCAGTGGCTGGTTCTCGAAGTCGCGTGGATCGAAGCAGTAGACCGGTAATAACTGGTCCATGGTCTCGGCCAGCAGGTTCAGGGCTTCGTGGTCATGCAGACGCAAGTCATTGCGCAGCCAGAGAATCGCACAGCGCTTCTTCATCATTTTGCTCCTCGGGGTTACCAGGCGGGATGCCGGGATCATTTTTTTATTTGCCACTGCCGCCCGCGCTCTTGCGGATCTTGGCTCAGCTCGGCGGGCCTTCAGCACACAGGCTGATCAAGACGATGCGCCGGCTCAGGTTTTCCCTGCCTTGTATCAGTAATAGACTAGCGGTTCGCATTTCACCAGGAGAAATAGCGCATGCCTCCCTCTGACAATGCGCCGGCGCGGCTGGCGCTGGCCAACGGCCTGACCCTTGCCTATCAGCGCAGCCCGGGTGCGGCGCCGGGCGTGGTGTTCCTCGGAGGTTTCACTTCGGACATGACCGGCATCAAGGCGCAGGCGCTGGAACGCTGGTGTCGGGTGCGTGGCCAGGCATTCCTGCGTTTTGACTACTCGGGACATGGTGCATCCGCCGGGCATTTCGCTGACGGCACGATTGGCGCTTGGGCGGCGGAAAGCGTTGCAATGCTCGATCGGCTGACCGATGGACCGCAGGTGCTGGTGGGTTCGTCGATGGGCGCCTGGCTGATGCTGCTGGTGGCGCTACAGCGCCCGGAGCGCATCACTGGGCTGCTCGGGCTGGCCTGTGCCGCTGATTTCACCGAGTACCTGCTGTGGGAACGGCTGGATGCCGGACAGCGTGAACGGCTGTGGCGCGAGGGCCTGCTGAGTCTACCCTCACCGTATGGCGCGCCGTACCTGATTACCCGGCAACTGATCGAGGAGGCGCGCCAGCACGCGCTGCTGGAACAGCCAACGCTGCCCATCGGGCAACCGGTGCGGCTGATTCACGGTATGGGCGATGCCGACGTACCGTGGCAGATCAGTACGCGGGTGGCGGAGAAACTGGACAGTGGCGATACGCGGGTGCTGCTGATCAAGGATGGCGAGCATACCCTGTCGCGCGAGCAGGATCTGGTGCTGATCCTGCGCACGCTCGGTGAGCTGCTCGATGGCCGTTAGGCGCGTGAGGCCAGATCCTCGAAGAACTTCTTCACCCCATCCAGCCAGCTGCCGTGTTGCGGCGTATGGCGCTTGCCACCGTCTTCCATGGTCCGGGCGAACTGTTCGAGCAGGTCTTTCTGCTCACGGGTCAGGTTGACCGGGGTTTCGATCACCACCCGGCACAGCAGATCGCCCGTGGCACCGCCGCGCACCGGCTTGACACCCTTGCCGCGGATGCGGAACACCTTGCCGGTCTGGGTCTCGGCGGGAATTTTCAGATTGACCCGCCCATCGAGGGTCGGTACTTCCAACTCACCGCCCAGTGCAGCGGTGTGGAAGCCGATAGGCACCTCGCAGTACAGGTCACTGTCCTCGCGGGTGAAAATCGGGTGCTGCGCGACACGGATATCGACGTACAGATCACCCGGCGGCCCGCCGTGCTCGCCGGCCTCGCCCTCGCCCGACAGCCGGATGCGATCACGGTTATCGACACCCGCCGGCACCTTGACCGATAGCGTTTTCTGCTCCTCAACGCGACCGGCGCCGCGACAGCTTTCGCAGGGTTCGGGAATGATGGTGCCGCGTCCCTGGCAGCGCGGACAGGTCTGCTGGATCGAGAAAAAGCCCTGCTGCATGCGCACCTGACCGACGCCGCGACAGGTCGGGCAGGTGGTCGGCTTGGTGCCGGGCTTGGCGCCACTGCCGGCACAGGCCGCGCAACTGACCAGGGTCGGCACACGAATCTTGGCGGTGGTGCCAAACACCGCCTCTTCCAGGCTCAGATCCAGGGTGTAGCGCAGATCGGCGCCCCGATAGGTCTGGGCACCGCCGCCACCACCGCGCATGTTGCCGAAAATATCGCGGAACACGCCGCCAAAGATATCGCCGAGGTCGGCGGATTCACCAAAGCCGCCAAAGCCGCCGCCGCCCGAGCCATCCACGCCGGCGTGCCCGAACTGATCGTAGGCGGCCCGCTTGCGCGAATCACTGAGGACCTCGTAGGCCTCCTTGGCTTCCTTGAAGTGTTCCTCGGCCACCGCATCGCCCGGATTACGGTCGGGGTGGTGCTTCATCGCCAGCCGCCGGTACGCCTGTTTGATTTCGGCGTCGCTGGCGTTGCGGGCCACATTAAGGATTTCGTAGTAATCGCGTTTGGCCATGATTCGGTCTTGCGTTGCGGGTGCCTGCCAGGAAATTCAAGCGCCGAAATCCGGGAACACTGTCCGCGTCCCGGATCCGGCCGTGCCACGCATGCGGCGCTTTACTTCTTGACCTCCTCGAACTCGGCGTCAACCACGCCTTCATCAGCCGGCTTGTGCGCACCGCCTGGACCCTGGGCACCACCGGCAGCGCCCGGACCCTGGGCACCGCCCGCCTGGGCATAGACCCGTTCGGCCAGTTTGCCCGACAGTTCCGCCAGGGCCTGGGTCTTGGCCTCGATGGTGCTCTTGTTGTCGCTCTTGGCGGCGCTGCGCAGGTCGCTGATCGCCGCTTCGATCGCCGCACGCTCATGACCTTCAACCTTGTCGCCAAGATCGCGCAGCGTCTTCTCGGTGGCGTGTACCAGATTCTCGGCCTGGTTGCGGGTATTGACCAGTTCGTGGAATTTCTTGTCTTCCTCGGCGTGGGCCTCGGCATCGCGGACCATGCGCTGGATCTCGTCGTCCGACAGGCCGGAACTGGCCTTGATGACGATGCGGTTTTCCTTGCCGGTCGCCTTGTCCTTGGCCGAGACGTGCAGGATACCGTTGGCGTCGATGTCGAAGGTCACCTCGATCTGCGGCACGCCACGCGGCGCCGGCGGGATGTCCTGCAGGTCGAACTTGCCGAGCGACTTGTTGGCCTGCGCCATTTCGCGCTCGCCCTGCAGCACATGCACGGTCACTGCGGTCTGGTTATCGTCAGCGGTCGAGAAGGTCTGCTGGGCCTTGGTCGGGATGGTGGTGTTCTTCTCGATCAGCTTGGTCATCACCCCGCCCAGGGTCTCGATGCCCAGGCTCAGCGGAGTCACGTCGAGCAGCAGCACATCCTTGACCTGACCGCCGAGCACGCCGCCCTGAATGGCCGCGCCAACCGCCACCGCCTCATCGGGATTCACATCCTTGCGCGGCTCCTTGCCGAAGAATTCGCGCACCTTCTCCTGCACCTTGGGCATACGGGTCTGGCCACCGACCAGCAGCACATCGTCGATCTGGCCGACGCCCAGCCCGGCATCCTTGAGCGCCACCCGGCACGGCGCAATGGTCCTCTCGATCAGATCCTCGACCAGCGATTCCAGCTTGGCGCGGGTCAACTTCAGGTTCAGGTGCTTCGGTCCGCTGGCATCGGCGGTAATGTACGGCAGATTGATCTCGCTCTGCTGGCTGGAGGAGAGTTCGATCTTGGCCTTTTCCGCCGCTTCCTTGAGCCGTTGCAGCGCCAGCGGATCGCTGGTCAGATTGATACCGCTCTCCTTCTGGAACTGCTCGATCAGGTAGTCGATGATGCGCTTGTCGAAGTCCTCGCCACCGAGGAAGGTGTCACCATTAGTCGAGAGCACTTCAAACTGCTTCTCGCCATCGACCTCGGCGATCTCGATGATCGAGATATCGAAGGTGCCGCCGCCCAGATCATAAACCGCGATCTTGCGATCCTTGGTGCTGGACTTGTCCATACCAAAGGCCAGCGCCGCCGCAGTCGGTTCGTTGATGATGCGCTTGACTTCCAGACCGGCGATGCGCCCGGCATCCTTGGTGGCCTGGCGCTGGCTGTCGTTGAAATAGGCCGGCACGGTGATCACCGCCTCGGTGATCGGGTGGCCGAGATAATCCTCGGCGGTCTTCTTCATCTTCATCAGCACGCGCGCGGAAATTTCCGGCGGCGCCATTTTCTTGTCGCGCGCCTGCACCCAGGCATCACCGTTGTCGTTCTTGACGATCTTATAGGGAACGAGATCGATGTCCTTTTGCACTTCCGGCTCGTTGAAACGGCGCCCGATCAGGCGCTTGACTGCGAACAGGGTGTTCTGCGGATTAGTGACCGCTTGGCGCTTGGCCGGCTGGCCGACGGTGATCTCGCCATCCTCCATGAAGGCAACAATCGACGGTGTGGTGCGGTCGCCTTCGCTGTTCTCAATCACCCGGGGCTTGCCACCCTCCATGATCGCTACGCAGGAATTGGTGGTGCCCAGGTCGATACCGATAATCTTGTTGCTCATGATCGTGCTCTCTTCGGAATTCCAGGAATGCGGGTTATAAATCTGGCTTACCCCGGGATGTGGGGACGGCGACGGCTTTTTTCAATGGCGCGCGGCGGGCGCGGTTTTATGAACCCGCTGGCTTGGGCGCGGCCTGGGCGACGAGCACCTTGGCGGGACGAATCAGCCGCTCGTTGAGCGAATAGCCCTTCTGCACGACCTGGACCACGGTGTTGGGTTCGGCCTGATCGGTCGGCACCATCGCCATCGCTTCGTGTTCGGCGGGGTTAAACCGGACACCGGCCGCCGGATTCACGTCGCGGGCGCCGAATTTTTCCATCGCGGCCACCAGTTGCCGGAGCGTCAGCTCGACACCTGCGCGCAACTGGGTCACATCCACGCTCTCGCTGGCCGCCGCCAGACCCAGTTCCAGGCTGTCGCGCACCGGCAGCAGTTCGCCAAAGAAGCGCTCCAGGGCAAATTTGTGGGCGTTTTGCACTTCACGCTCGGCACGTTTGCGCAGATTCTCCATCTCGGCGTGCGCGCCCAGATACAGCTTCCAGTGCTCATCGGCCTTGGCCAGAGCCTGATCCAGTTCACGCTGCAGCGCGGCGAATTCCTCGGGCTCAACCGTGAGTTCCTGCTCTTCGCCGCTCGCCGGCGCGAGTTCGGTCTCGCTGAAAGGATGGTTCGTTGCGGCGGCCTCCGGGCGGGTACGGGGGTCCAGGGTAGGTTCGGTTGGGGTCATCGGGTATGTTCTCCGTCGCTCAATCGCTCAATCAAATCGGCCAGGCGGGCACTGCCCCCCTCATGGCGGAAGAAGTGGGGCTCAATGATCGGAATTCAAGGGCACGGGGCTGGCATGGCGGGCGGCATGGAGTAAGGTGGACTATGAAGCTATCGCTCGGCGTCCGCGCACCTGGGCCTGACCGCGGCACCGCTGCTTGATCGGCCCAAGAGGATACTCCATGTCGCAGCCTGATTCATCGGATCGCACTGAAAGCCCGGCACCGCGCGGCGGTTATTGCCAGGCGCTGAAAACCGGCTTCCAGGAAACCACCCTGCGGGTGCAGGAAATGCACCAGGCCATCGCCCACACCTCGTTCCATGTGCTGCGCCAGGTACCCGGCTTGGGCCAGCCGGTTGCGCTGACACAGAAGGCGCACAGGCTCATTGCTGACGGGGTCTATGCGGCGATTCGCCACAGCGGGGTCGGCCTGCTGTCGCTGGCAGCCTGGATCGAGCAGCACGCCGTTAAGCCAGCGTCCAGCGCTGCGCCACTCGCCAGCCGGCGCGCCACCGTCCTGCAAAGCGCGATCAATGCCGCAGTGGGCGATTTCCTGGCCAGCAGCGCCAACCCTCTGGCCATCCACATGGGCTTTTACACCGACGGCCAACCCCTGCCCCTCGCTGCAGACGGCCTGCGCGACCGCCTCATTGATCCAAGCGACCGCCTGTGCGTTTTCATCCATGGCCTGGGCTGCGATGAGCAGTCCTGGCGGCTGTACGCCGACACCGCCTGGGATCCGCCGGGCCAGGATTATGGCCAGCGCCTGCACGCCGAGCTGCGCTACACGCCGCTCTATCTGCGCTATAACACCGGCCTGCCGATTGCTGACAATGGCGAGCAACTGGCGCGGCTGCTGGATCTGCTGCTGGCGGTCTATCCGCTGCCAGTGCGCGAACTGGTGCTGATCGGCCACAGCATGGGCGGACTGGTTGCCCGCAGTGCCTGCGAGCAGGCCGCTACGACGCCTCAAACGTGGCCGAGCCTGACCCGCATGGTGATCTGTCTGGGCTCGCCACATCAGGGCGCGCCCCTGGAAAAGCTGGGGCAGTTGACCACCGTGGCCCTGGGACTTTCCAGCCTGGTAGCGCCACTGGGCAAGATCGCCAACGCCCGCAGCGCCGGCATCAAGGATCTGCGCCATGGTCTGCGCGCCACCGGCACGCCACCCGGATCACCCGGCATCGCCTATCGCCTGATCGGCGCCAGTCTGACCCAGCGGATTGACCACCCCATCGGCCAGCTCCTTGGCGATGGCCTGGTCACGCTCGGCAGCGCCACCGCCACCGACCTGGCCGATGATGTGGATACGGTCCGGCTCGGCGGCCTGCATCATATGGAGCTGCTGAATACGCCGCGTGTGTACCAGCACATCCATGACTGGCTGGCCACGCCGGAACCATCGGCGGCGCCGGAAGCTTAACCAGGGCACACCAGCGGCTTCAGGCCTGGCCGTCCAGCGTCGCCGCCAGCAGCCGCGCGGTCACATCAACCAGCGGAATCACCCGGTCGTAGGCCATGCGCGTCGGGCCGATGATGCCCAGCACGCCCAGCACCTGACCCTCGACGGTATAGGGCGCGGTGACCACGCTGCAGCCCTCCAGCACTTCAAAGCCGGATTCCTCGCCAATGAAGATCTGCACACCCTCAGCGCGCAGGCACTGGTCGAACAGGTGCAGCAGATCGCGCTTGTGGTTAAAGGCCTCGAACAACTGGCGCAGCTTGTCCAGATCAGACAGTTCGGCGTACTGCATCAATTGGGTCTGGCCGACGACCACGCAATCGTCAACATCGGGACTGGGGCTCAGGCTCTGCTCAGCCATCTCGACCACGGTCTGCATCAGGTGGTCGAGGTTCGCGCGGGTCTGGCGCAGTTCATCCAGCAGGCTGCCACGGACCTGCTGGATGTCATGACCGGCAAAGTGGGCGTTAAGGTAATTGGCGGCCTGTTGCAACTCACTGGCGCTGTAGGGACGCTGGGTCTGGATAATGCGGTTTTGCACTTCCTGGGCATTGAGCACCAGGATTACCAGCACGCGATTGTCGGACAGCGGCAGGAATTCGACATGGCGCAGAGTCGCGCTGTGCCGGCGCGGCAACATCACCACGCCCGCCAGACGGGTAATGCCTGACAGCAGATCGGATACGGTATGCGCCAGCGCAGCGTTGCTGGAGGCGGGCTGATCAATGCGCCGGCGCAGCGCGGCCACTTCCTGCTCTTCCAGTGGTTTCAACTGCAGCAGGGCATCAATGAAAAACCGGTAGCCGCGCGCAGTCGGCACCCGCCCGGCTGAAGTGTGCGGCGCGCGCAGATAACCAAATTCCTCCAGATCAGCCATGACATTGCGCACGGTCGCCGGACTCAGATCGAGACCGGTATCGCGCGACAGAGTCCGCGAGCCGACCGGCAGGCCGTCGCGGATATAGCGCTCGACGAGCACCTTGAGAACGTGCTGGGTGCGCTCATTGAGCGCGGGATAGCCTGCAGCCGTGAATTCCATCCTGTTCATTCGGGTTGATTATCTGCCTAGCACTCTCTGTTTACGAGTGCTAATTCATTGGCCAAAATAGCGATTCATCCACTCACTTGTCAAGGCGCAGCGCGATCAGGCGCGCTGCGCAGCGTCGTCAGGGCCTGCTCATACTCGAAGGCCGCAATCTGCCGCGCCAGCAGGGCTGCCCGGTCGCCGATCAGGGTGCGCAATCCGCTTTCCAGCGTCCGGAACAGTGCTGCAGCGCGCAGATCATCCTCCGCGAGCAGTGTTTCCAGTTGTGTCAGTGCCGCCTGCAGCGTGGCCGAATCAACTGCGGGTGGGCTGTCCGTCTCGGCCAGGCGCGTCAGCACGGCGGCAGTCAGCGGTGCCAGCGCCTGTTCCACGGCCACGATCAGCGGCTCGATCGTTGTCGAGGTCCCGGCGCGACGCAGCGCCGCTTCCAGGGCTGCGGCATGGACCTGCACCGTCACCGCGCCCAGCGTTGCCGAAGCCCCCTTGAGGGCATGGGCGATCTGCGCGGCAGCGTGCCTGTCGCCGGCGTCCAGGCAGGCGCGCAGCCGGGCCATGTCCTCAACATGGGCCTGCGCATACTGGTGCAGTAGGCGCGCATAGCGAATCGGGTTGCCGCGCACCCGCTGCAGACCCTGGATCAGCGCCAGACCGGGAATGCCATCCAGACGGGCGCGCCAGTCCGCCGCATCGGCAGGCAAGGCCGGCGCCGCATGCAACACCACCGGCACTGACACCGGCGTTACAACCGGTTCCGCTGCGGCCACATCCTGCTGCCCGATCGCCAGCCAGTGCGCCAACGACACAAACAGGCGATCCGGCTCAACCGGCTTGGCCACATGGGCATTCATGCCGGCGCGCAGGCAGCGCTCGCGATCCTCATCGAAGGCGCTGGCGGTCATCGCCAGGATCGGCACCTGTGCCCAACCCGGCAGGGCGCGAATCTGGCGGGTTGCCTCCAGGCCATCCAGCACCGGCATCTGCACATCCATCAGCACCAGGTCATACACCCGCTGCCGGGCCATGGCCACGGCCACAGCGCCATTCTCGGCCACTTCGACGCGCAGACCGGCTTCCTGTAACAGTTCCAGGGCCACTTCCTGATTGATCGGATTATCCTCGGCCAGCAGAACGCAGGCGCCCCGGTATGCTTCCAGCACCCGTTCGACCACCCCATCTTCCGTCGCCAAGGCCGGCAGCGTTTGCCCACGGGCCAGGCTGGCGGTAAACCAGAAGG
>DAITNL010000008.1:22048-34869 GCA_036834665.1 Candidatus Competibacteraceae bacterium
CTGCCCGCGCCCGGCACGCTGTCCACACCGACCTCGCCACCCATCAGGCGCACCAGCCGCCGGCAAATCGCCAGCCCCAGCCCGGTGCCACCGTACTTGCGCGTCGTCGAGCCATCGGCCTGCTCGAACACCTCGAACAGCCGCTGCCGCTGCGCAGCGGTAATGCCGATGCCGGTGTCGGTGACCTCGCAGCGCAGGCGCACTGCGGTCGCGGTGTCCTCCAGCAGGTGGGCGCGCACCTGCACCGAGCCGTGTTCGGTAAACTTCACCGCATTACTGGCGAAATTCAGCAGCACCTGGTTCAGGCGCAGCGGATCGCCGCGCAGCACCGCTGGCAGCGCCGGATCCAGTTCATAGCCCAGGCGCAGGCCCTTGAGCTCGGCCCGATCGCCGACCAGCGTGCAGACATTCGCAAACACCCGCTCCAGTTCGAAATCGGTCTGTTCCAGCACCAGTTTGCCGGCCTCGATCTTGGACAGATCGAGAATATCGTTGATCAAGCTGAGCAGATGCTGCGCAGCCTCGGCGATCTTGCCGAGCTGTTCCTGCGCGCGCGGTTCGCAGGCACTACGCTGCAGCAGATGGGTCAGGCCGATGATGGCGTTCATCGGGGTGCGAATCTCGTGGCTCATATTGGCCAAGAAGGTGCTCTTGGCGCGGTTGGCGGCCTCAGCGGCATCGCGGGCCTGTTCCAGTTCCTCCTGATAGCGCTTGATCGCCGAAATATCGCGGACAATCGCCAGCAGCCGCTGTTCATCCTGTTCGCGCAATGCACTGAGCGACACCAGCACCGGAAACAACATGCCGTCGCGGCGGCAATGCAGCCACTGAAAGACCGCGCTGCCCTCGCGCAAGGCCTGCTCGTTGTACTGGGCGGCCCGCAGCGCCGAAGGCTGGCCATCCGCCTGACAGGGCGGCGAGAATTCACTGGGCGACCGGCTGAGCAACTGCGCGCGGCTGTCAACGTCATACAGCGTCAGCGCGGCCCGGTTGCAATCGACAAAGCGACCGCTGGCGCCGTCGATGATCACCAGCGCGTCGGTGGAGGATTCAAACAGGGTGCGATAGCGTGCCTCGCTGGCGCGCAAGGCCTCCTCGACCCGGCGGCGGGTGACAATCCGCCACAGGTCATCGCCGATCAGGCGCAGTTCGCGCTGGTCGGCGGCATCGTAATCACTGGGCTTGTTACCCACGCCCAGCAACATGCGCACCCGGTCGCCTTCCAGAACCGGCACGCCCAGATGACGCTGCAAGGGCACATGACCGGACGGATAGCCCTTGCGGTTGGGCAGGTTTGGATAATCGTTATGCAGCACCGGTTGATGGGTACGCACGCTGTCGGCCCAGACACCCGCTTTGCTCAGCGGATAATGGCGGTCGTTGACCACCGCACACTGGCGCTGGGTCTCAGTCGACCAGGTGACCAGCTCCAGGGTTTCCTGGTCATCGTTGACAAAGTGCAGATAGCCGATCGGACTGCCGGTGAGCCGGGCGGCCTCGTCGATACCCAGTTGCAACAGTTCGAGCTCGGCCAGATTGCCGGCCTGCTGGCTGAGATTGAACAGCGCCTGCAGGCGCATATCGCTCATGCGCAGGCGGTGATTAGCCTCTTCCAGCGCGGCGGTGCGCGCCGCTACTTCGTCCTCCAGGTGCTGGCGATAGCGCTGCAGTTCCTCCTCGGCCTGACGCTGCTCGGTCAGGTCACGAATCATCTCGATGGCGCCGACCACTTCGCCCTGGGCACCATACAAGGGGCTGGCCTTACCGAGCAGGTCCAGCGCTTGGCCGCCCACCTGGCAATGACAGTTCTCAGCGACCAGCGTGGTGCCAACCCGCTGGATACGCTGATAGTGCGGCAAGTCCGGTAAGTGGTCAGCAAACACGAAATCGATCAGCAGCGGCTGCCGCTGGCCATAAAACGGCAGGGCATATTCATAATCGCCCTTGCCGAGCATGTCCGCAGCGCTCACCCCGGTCATCTCCTGCATGGCCCGGTTCCAGACCATCACCCGGCCCTGACGGTCGATGGCAAACATCGGATCGGGCAGAAACTCGATAATGTCATGCAGGCGCTGCCGCGATTCGTGCAGGGCCTGTTCCATCTGCTTGCGCTCGGTGATATCGGACCAGATTGCCGCAAGGTAGTCGCGCCCGGCGCTCTGGATCACCCGGGTGCTGACGCGCACATCGCGCACGCTGCCATCGCGGTGCCGGTGGCGGGTTTCAAACACCTCGCCGCCCTTGGCGATGATGGCGGCAAAAGCAGCCATCACCTGCTCGGGAGTCAGAACCGCATCGATATCCTGAATGCGCAGGCGACTGAATTCGGCGCGGCTATAGCCCAGATTGCGACAGGCGGCCTCGTTGAACTCAATGGAATAGCCATCCCGGGGATCGATCAGGCTGATTGAATCCAGCGCCTGGTTGACGATGGCGCTGTGAATCGCTTCGCGCTCGCGCAGCGCCTCCTGCGAGGCATGCAATTCGGTAATGTCATGGGCGATACCGAGCACGCCGATCAACCGGCCGCTGGCATCATGCAGCGGTGCCTTGGTCGTGTCGAACAGGCCGCGATAGCCGGTCGCGGCAAACACCAGCCATTCCGCGTTGCGCAGCGGCCGGTCGGCATTCAGAGCATCCCGGTCACGGGCGCGAAAGAACTCGGCCAGTTCTACAGCGACGAAATCGTCGTCGGTACGGCCGATGATCGCAGCGGCACTGGCGCCATAGAGCTGTTCAAACGCACGGTTGCAGGCCAGATAGACCCCATCGGGGTCCTTGACCCAGACCGGGTCCGGAATGGTCGCAATCAGCGCCTTGAACAGGGCGCGCTCGCGTTCCAGAGCGGTGATATCGCAACACGGTTCGTCAGCAGTCACGTTTTCTTATTTCCGCGAAGGAATCTATGGATGGATGACGACCCCGTTGGTTCAAGCCCTTGCGTCATGACTCGATGGGCAACGCATCTCGCGTTCGCTCATCGGCATGAAACAGGGCGTCCAGCGGTTCTTAAAAATCAGGACTTTCGCTTTTCGTCATTCCCGCGTATGCGGGAATCCAGCAACGTGTTGAACAAATGGATACCCGCTTTCGCGGGTATGACGGGAAAAGACAGGTCAGCGAAAGTCCTGAAAATCAGTCCCCGGCGTTTGGCGGTTAAGCCCCCAGCCGGGCGGGTTGCGCGTACGCGCGCTCGCTTTCGCGGTAACGGTCATCTCGCCCCGTTATCCCGTGGTTCTCGTGAGCCGCACTGCCGTATCCCCGTCGCGTGTTGTTTAACGACTCACCGCAGAGCGGCGAACTGATGAAGCATTCGCCTTACGTCAGACCCGGCAGGATTGACGCGATCAATAATTCAAACAAATTTACAGTAGAACAAAGCAGTGTTCGCGAACACTTCAGGCCCGACAAAGCCCCTGGTTTCAGCTTTCCCTTACGGGCATGGCTGCGACGCCATAGCGCTGTGCCCGCTTGGCGCGCAGATCATCCTCGTGATCGGCATAGCGCTGGGCAATGGCCGCGAACTCATCGCGCAGGACCAGAAAGGCATCGACGATATCCGGGTCGAAATGACTGCCGCGTCCTTCCTCGATGATGCGCACCGCCTTGTCCAGCGGCAGCGGTTCCTTGTAGGCGCGGCGCGAGATCAGGGCATCGAATACATCGGCCAGCGCCATCAGTCGCGCCGCGACCGGAATCGCCTCACCGGCCAGACCTTCCGGATAACCGGAACCATCCCACTTTTCATGGTGATACAAGGCAATCTGCTTGGCGACGGTCAGAAACACCACTGGCCGTTCGGCGTCGCGTTCGGCCTGTTCGATGGCCTCATAGCCAAGGCGGGCGTGGGTTTTCATGATCGTCCATTCCTCTCCGGTCAGCTTGCCGGGCTTGAGCAGAATGGAATCGGGAATACCCACCTTGCCGATATCATGCAGCGGCGCCGACTTGACCAGGATTTCGATGGCGGAATGGCCGCGCAGTGCGCCAAAGCGTGGGTGATCGCGCAAATGCAGGGCCAGGATGCGCACATAGCCCTGGGTACGGCGCAGGTGATTGCCGGTTTCCGGGTCGCGAATCTCCGCCAGATGCGCCAGGGCGTGGATGCTGACATCCTGCACCAACTGATTGTCCGCCAGGCGCCGCGCCACTTCAGCTTCGAGGAAATCATTCTGCTGGCGCAGCCCGTCGCGCGCCTGCTTCAGTTCCAGTTGTCCGCGCACCCGGGCCAGGACGATGGCCGGACGCACCGGCTTGGTGATGTAATCGGCGGCGCCGCGCGCCAGACCATAGGCCTCATCCTCGGCGGCATCCATCGCGGTGATGAAGATGACCGGGATGTCACAGGTGGCAGGATCGGCGCGCAACCGGTCAAGCACGGTGTAGCCGTCCATGTCCGGCATCATCACATCCAGCAAAATCAGATCCGGCTGCGGTGTAGATGCCGCCACCCGCAAGGCCCGCGCACCGGAAGTGGCCACCCGCACCCGATAATACGGCTGCAACAGCTCACCGAGCACGCTGAGATTTTCTGGCATGTCGTCTACAACCAGAACGGTCTGGGCGCAGCCTTGGTCAAGGGAAGACATCATGGGAGTTACCATCGGATGTGTCAGGCGCGGACTTTCAAGATCAGCGCTTTGAATGATCACTACTTGTCGCAAAGCCCTGCTTTTGTCAAGTGAAATAGGCAGGCGCGACGCTTGGCGCGTTTTCCTTTAAAGTGATAACTTGCGCGCACTCACCACCCGGTACGGAACGATGTCCACCCCGGTTTTTCACACCATCGGCCTCATCGGTAAATTCGGCGAACCCAACGTCGCCGGCACCCTCAAGCAGATTGCCGCGCACCTGCGCCGGCACCAGCGACGGGTGCTGCTCGACGAGAGTTCGGCCCGCCTTATCACCGACCATGATCTCGAAGTCGCCAGCCGCGCCACCATCGGCACCGAATGCGATCTGGCGATTGTCATGGGCGGCGACGGCACCATGCTCAATGCCGCGCGCTCGCTGGTGGATTTTGCAGTGCCCATCCTGGGCGTGAACCTGGGTCGGCTGGGTTTTCTGGCCGATGTCTCGCCCGCCGAGATTCCACACAGCCTGGATGCGGTGCTGGCCGGGCATTTCCGCGAGGCGACCCGCTCACTGCTGCACGCCCAGGTCATGCACGACGGTCAGGTAGCCAGCGAGACCGACGCCCTTAACGACGTGGTGGTGCACAAGCGCGAAGTGGCGCGGATGATCGAGGTCGATGCCTTCGTTGATGGCCGCTTCCTCAATGCCTACCGGGCCGATGGCCTGATCATTTCCACGCCAACCGGATCGACCGCCTATGCTCTCGCCGGTGGCGGCCCGATCATCCATCCGGGGCTGGAAGCGGTGGTACTGGTGCCGATCTGCCCGCACACCCTCACCCACCGGCCGATCGTGGTCCGCGCCGACAGCGTGATCGAAGTGGTGCTCAACAGTGCCAACACCACCCAGACCCAGATCACCTGCGACGGACAGGTCAGCCTGGCCATCGAACCGGGCGACCGCATCGTGATCCGCAAGAAGGCAAATAAGGTGCGCTTGATTCACCCGGTCAATCACGACTATTTCAAGCTGCTGCGGGCCAAGCTGCGCTGGGGCCTGAGTCCGGAATCTTCGCCCTTTACCTGATCGCCGGCCATGCTGACCCATTTGCGCATCCGCGACTTCGCGATCGTCGAAGCACTGGAACTGGAGCTGGCGGCTGGCATGAGCGCGGTCACTGGCGCAACCGGCGCCGGCAAATCGATCCTGGTCGATGCCATCGGTCTGCTGCTTGGCGACCGTGCCGACAGTAGCACGGTGCGTCATGGCGCCGAGCGTGCCGACATCAGCGCAGTCTTCGACCTTGGGCAGCACCCACAAACACGCGCCTGGCTGGCCGAGCGTGATCTGGACAGCGGCAGCGAGTGCCACCTGCGCCGGGTGATTGCCAGCAGCGGCCGCTCACGCAACTACATCAACGGCGTACCACAGCCGGCCCAGACGCTGCGCGAACTCGGCGAGCAACTGGTGGATATCCACGGTCAGCACGAACACCAATCGCTGTTGCGCCGCGACGCCCAGCGCCAGTTGCTTGACGAGCATGCCGGCAATCAGGCCCTGCTGGTCACGCTGGCTGCGGCCTGGCGCGACTGGCAGCAGACCCGCCAGGCGCTGCGCGATCTGCGTCAGGCCGCCAGCGAACGCGATGCCCGCCTGGACATCCTGCGCTATCACCTGCACGAGCTGAACGCGCTCAATCTCGCCGAGGGCGAAATCACTGAGCTGGAACAGGAGCAGCGCCGGCTGGCGCATGCCCGGCAACTGCTCGACACGGGCCAGAGCCTGCTCGGCTGGCTCAGTGAAAGCGAGGATACGGCGGTGATCGACCGCCTCAGCCACAGCCTGCGCGAGCTGGACGGCCTCAGCCGGCTCGACGAGCGTCTTGCGCCCATCAGCGAACTGCTCAGCGCCGCCCTGATCCAGGTGCAGGAAGCCAGCAGCGAGCTGCGCGGCTATGTGCAGGCGCTTGATCTCGACCCCGCGCATCTGGCCCGCATCGAACAGCGTCTGGCCGCCGCCCACCAGCTCGCCCGCAAGCACCGGATCAACGCCGAGGAACTGCCCGCACTGCGGGCGCGCTTCGCCGCCGAACGCGATACCCTGGAGCACAGCGAAACCCGCCTTGACGAACTGCAGCAGGCGATGCAGGCCGCGCAAACCGCCTATCAGGCCCAGGCCGCACAGCTCAGCGAACGGCGCCAGCAGGCCGCGCGTGCACTGAGTGAGCGTATTTCTGCAGCGCTGGCCGGCCTGGGCATGCCCGGCGGCCAATTGGCCATTGTCCTGGAACGGCTGGACAAGCCGACCCCGACCGGGCTGGAAACGGTGGACTTTCAGGTCAGCGCCAATCCCGGCCAGCCGCTGCGACCGCTGGCCAAGGTCGCTTCCGGTGGCGAACTGTCGCGCATCAGCCTGGCGATTCAAGTGATCACCGCCCATGCCGTATACATCCCGACGCTGATTTTCGACGAAGTCGATACCGGCATCGGCGGCGGTGTCGCCGAGGTGGTGGGCCGACAGTTGCGCGCACTGGGCGCACAGCGGCAGGTGCTGTGCGTCACCCATTTACCGCAGGTCGCGGCACAGGCGCATCAGCACTTCAAGGTGGCAAAACACAGCGATGCCACGACCACGCATACCGGCGTGCGCATGCTGGCGCAGGAAGAACGGGTTAACGAGATCGCGCGTATGCTCGGTGGGCTGGAGCTGACCGCCAACACCCTGGCACATGCCCAGGAAATGCTCGACAAAGCCGCAACCCCTGGCGCAGCGCAGGCGACGCTCAGCGACTGCTCTGAAGTACGGGCCTAATTCTCGCCCCGTTCCACGGTCACATCGCCTTCTGCGCCTTCCGGGAGTGGGCGATGCGGGCAATCGGCGTTGTTGCAATGGCCATAGAGAATCAGGCAGTGCTCGGCCAGGGTGAAACCACTCTGCTGAGCAATGGCACGCTGGCGGCGCTCGATTTCCTCATCGCAAAACTCCTCGATCCGCCCGCACTCCAGGCACAGGATATGATCGTGGTGTCCACCGTGGTTGATTTCAAAGACCGACTGCCCGCCCTCGAAGTGGTGGCGCCGCACCAGCCCAGACGATTCGAACTGGGTCAGCACGCGGTATACCGTAGCCAGGCCGATCTCTTCGCCGGAATCAACCAGTGCCCGATAAATCGCCTCGGCGCTTAGGTGGGTACTTTCCTGATGCTGCAGCATGTCGAGGATCTTCATGCGCGGCAGCGTAACCTTCAGGCCGGCTTGTTTGAGTTCTTTGGAGCCCACGCGGAACGCTCTCCAGCGGTTGCGCCTTACCCACGGATTGCCGATGTACGCTATGATGTCGTCCAGTTTCGAGCAACCCGGATTCTGCCCTCCATGCTGTCTACGTCCTTACGCGCCGCCGCCGTTCTACTGGTGTCACTGACTGCCGGGTGCGGCGGCACGCCGCTGCCGAGTTTCTACTCCGTTCCGGTCCGCCAGGGCAACTATATTGATCAAAACATGGTTGACCGGCTGCAGCCAGGCATGACCCGCCAGCAGGTTCAGCGGATCATGGGCACGCCCCTGGTTGCCGATCCCTTTCACCAGAACCGCTGGGATTATTACTACAGCTACAGTCGCGGCGGCACCGTGCAGGAACAGCGCCATATCACGCTGTTCTTCAACGGCGACCTGCTCAGCCACGCCAGCAACGACCTGCCGCGCGCGAACTAGGCCGGCGCGGGCTGCGTGGCCTGCGGCCTAGCCGCCCTCCGGCTCCAGATCACCGCCGCCGCGGCGCATGCGTTTGCCCTCGGCGGCGCGTTTTTTGCGCACTTCCTTGGGATCAGCCAGCAGTGGCCGGTAGATTTCAACGCGATCGCCGGCGCGCAGCGTTGCCGACAGCTTGCCGAGCTTGCCAAACACGCCGACCTTGAGGCCAGACAGGTTCAGTTCCGGAAACTGTTCGAGCAGGCGTGAGGCAATAATGGCCTGTTCCAGAGTGGCGCCTTCTGGCAGTTCGACCGGTACGATCATCTGCCGGTCGGGTTGGGCGTAGGCCACTTCGACGCGCAGCAGGGTTGGACGGGACGGACTATCGTTTGCCATAGAGATCCACCGCGCGCTTGCAGAAGGCATCGACCAGGGAGTTGGCGATCTGCTTGAAGACCGGTTCAATCGCCATGCGCAGCAACTGGTTGGAAAACTCGAACTCCATATCCAGGGCGACCTTGGAGGCATCGCCCCGCAGCGGCTCGAAGCGCCAGTAGCCTTCCAGGCGCTTGAACGGCCCTTCCAGCAGGCGAATATCGATCATCTTGTATTTTTGCATGCGGTTGCTGGTGGTAAAGGACTTATGCACTCCACCCTTGACCATTTCGATGGTTGCCCGCACCTCGTCCTCGGCGCGGCTGAGGATTTGAGTGGAACGGCACCAGGGCAGGAACTGGGGATAAGCCTCGATATCGTTTACCAGGGCGTACATTTCGGACGCTGAATACAGGACCAGGGCGCTTTTTTTGATCGTCGCCACGAATCAATCTCCGTTGCGGTATTTTGATGTGTTGTTGGACTTTGGCCACAGCAGTTTGTTTGAACCCATGTTTATCAGGCTGTTCCGCGATAAACCCCGCCCTTACTTCGACTGCGCTCAGTACCAGTCAGGACGGGGAGGATGTCAACCTCAAGCCTTCACGACCCCGTCATGAGCAAGAAACCCACCGAAAATCCCCAGATCGCTGGTAATAAGAAAGCCTATCACGACTACTTCATCGAGGAGCACCATGAAGCGGGCCTGGCCCTGCAGGGCTGGGAAGTGAAGAGTCTGCGCGCCGGACGCGCCCATCTCAAGGAAAGCTATGTGTTGTTGCGCGATGGCGAAGCGTTCCTGTTTGGCTGCCATATGACGCCGCTGACCTCGGCGTCCACCCATGTGCAGGCTGATCCGACCCGTACCCGCAAGCTGCTGCTGCACCGTGAGGAAATCGACCGGCTGGTGGGTGCAGTTGAGCGCAAGGGTTATGCGCTGATCCCGCTGGCGCTGTATTGGAAGCGCAACCGTGTCAAGCTGGATATCGGGCTGGCGCGCGGCAAGAAGGAGTTCGACAAGCGTGCTACCGAGAAGGACCGTGATTGGGCGCGCGATAAGCAGCGTTTGATGCGTGAGCGTTAAGCGGCGCGGCGTAGTTTGTTGCTTTGAACTTTTGCCGCGGCAGGCTATCATACTGGTTTACGCACGGGGGCGATCCGGATTTCGACGTGGATTGCAAAACCCGAGGCGCATGCCGAGGATGCAGCTCTCCCTCGTTAATCCGGCTGCAAATTATAGTCGCCAACGACGACAGCTACGCACTGGCGGCTTAAGCCCGCCAGCCTCTGACCGGAACTTGCTTGTGAGGTCCGGAGCCTTTCGGGGCGCTTCAGGGGTCGACTAACACAAGCTCGCGCCAAACCTGTCCGGGGGGGCGGCTCTAAAACCTTACCGGAACCGCCGTTCGTCGCCCTGCCGGTCGGGCAACGAAAGGTTAAATTAAAGACCAGGCTAAGCATGTAGGGCCAACGGCAGAGGATCTGCGGACGGGGGTTCAATTCCCCCCGCCTCCACCATCAAGTAAAATCCCAACCCTGATCCGGTTGGGATTTTTTTTGGTAGTGACCCAATTCAGAATGTTTGATGATTCAGGTTATCGCGTTGCATGACGCGTTCATGCATTCTGGGGCATGTGGAGAACGCCAGGGTTTTGCGCAGCAGACGCCCGAGGCGCTGGCGCAGGGATGAGCCTGGGTAGGAACAAGGCGAAATTCAGTCATGGCGCAACTCCAAAACGGAATTCAAACGCAGCATCAGCGTCATCGGATGCTGCGGCGATTCCTGGAAACCATAGTGCTCGTAGAACTGCTTGGCGCGGTCATGAAGGGCGTGGACGAGCAGCGCTCGGACACCGGCGTTCTGCGAAACGCTGACCGCACGACCGACTGCGTCCTGCAGCAGTGATGCCCCAAGCTTGATGCCTTGGGCCCGATGATCAACGGCCAGCCGGGCCAGAACCATCACCGGAACCGGATCGGGCATGTTGCGCCGCACGCTGCTGGTTGCCACTTGGTGTGAAACCGCACCTGCGGCCATCGCGTAGTAGCCGTAGATACGACTGTCCTGATCAGTGACGACGAAGGTGCGGCTCGCGCCGCTTAACTGGTTAGTCAGTGCCAGGCGCTTGAGCCAGTCATCGAGGCTGGCTTCCCCACAAGCGAATTCGTCCAGGACGTGGGTGGCAGCGAGCGGGACCGGTGCGCTAAGTTGCAAGCTCATGCCGCGCCGGTGCTCCAGGGTGCCTTGACAGCCATGAGGCGTTCAAGCCCGGTATTCGGGCCGGGGGGCGCATCAAGCATTGCGGTGAACTGCTTGAACTTGTCGGCGTCCAGGCTGAAGAACACCTGATCCAGGACCACGGCCTGAGCTCGTTGGCAAGCTGCTTCGAGCATGAAGTCCGAGCGGTTCTTGCCAAGCAGGCTGGCAGCATGATCAATCAGATCACGCTGTTCGGGCAAGGCCCGCAGATTGATGGCGGCGTCACGCATTGACCTCTCCTATTCACGCATACACAACAGATACGCAAATCATGGCCAGACGTGTAGCCGTTGTCAACACGTCGTCGCGGCGTATGCCGCAGGTGCGGGTGGCGATTGGTAGGCAGTTGCGCGCTCCAAAACCTGCTCTCCGAGCTTGTTTGAACTGGATCGGCAAGGATGCCGTCGTCAAACACCACAAGGATATGCCTTTCAGACTGCTGGAGCCGGTACCAGCGCTATCACTCCCCTCGCCCTCCGGGAGAGGGGTTGGGGGTGAGGGCGATTACAGCGGCAATCTGATTGTGCAGGGCGATAATCTGCACGCGCTCAAGGCGCTGCTGCCGCGTTATGCTGGTCAGGTGAAGTGCATCTACATCGACCCGCCGTACAACACCGGCAACGAAGGCTGGGTTTATAACGATAACGTCAATAGCCCGGAGATTCGCCGCTGGCTGGGCGAGGTAGTCGGCAAGGAAGGCGAGACGCTGGACCGGCATGATCGCTGGTTGTGCATGATGTATCCGCGCTTGGTGCTGCTGAAGCAGTTTCTGCGCGAGGACGGCGTGATTCTTATGTCACTCGACAGCAACGAGCACCGATATGCCGAGGTATTGCTAGACGAGATTTTTGGCGCTGCGAATCGCATTGAGACTTTCGTCTGGAAAAAAAGTTATGGCGGCGGCGCGAAGTCAAAGCAGGTTGTCAATCTACACGAGTATATCCTTTGCTTCGCACGCAATAAGGAACGGGGTTCCGGTACAACGGGCCATGCGGTGCTCAAACAAAACGCCGAAGACGGCGGCAAGCGTCGTTTCATCCTTGTTGAAATGGATGAAAACATTGCCCAGAACGTCACCCACGAACGGATCAAGCGCGTAGCGCAGGGCTACACCAATGCGAAAGGCCAAACCGTTGACGGTCTTGGCGGCGGCTTCCAATTCTGCCGCCTGTCCGCAGAATCACTGTTCGATGCCGATGGCCAAATCCGCAGCGATGTGAGCTTCGCACAACTGGCTGAGTTTGTCTGGTTTGCCGAAACTGGCAGCGGCTACACCCGCCCGTCATTCCGGGGCGACGCAGTCACACCCGGAATCCAGCATGCAGGCATGGATTCCCGCCTGCGCGGGAATGACGAAGCGCCCCTTTCGCCATTGCTGGGCATTCACGAAGGCCGCGCCATCTATCTGCTCTACAACGGCATCCTCAAGGACCGTACCGCTGCCGGCGGCAATGTACTCACCGGCGCGGTATTCGATGTGCTGCCCCCATTCGCTGGCCCGAAAGTGATCTACGCCGCGGCCAATCGCATGGGAAGCCGCGCCGCACGCGAAGGCATCACCTTCAAGCAAACCCCTTATGCGCTGGAGGTGTGATGGCGCATCCAGATCGCAAGGTCATCATCATTGCTGGCCCCAACGGGGCGGGAAAAACCACCTTTGCCCGGGAGTTCTTGCCCAACGAGGCGGCTTGCCCGGTTTTCGTCAACGCAGACCTGATCGCCGCAGGCTTGGCGCCGTTTGCCCCTGAAACTGCCGCGGTACAGGCCGGACGACTGATGCTGGCGGAGTTGGAACGACACTTCCGGGTGGGGGAAAGCTTCGCCTTTGAGACCACACTGTCCGGCCGTGCCTATTTGCGCCACATCCAGATTCAGCATATCGACGGTTTCGCGTCGTTGTCCAAATCGTTTGATGCGGCCAA
>DAITNL010000009.1:0-16796 GCA_036834665.1 Candidatus Competibacteraceae bacterium
ATTCATAATAGGCAAATCCATAATTTTTCTAGGGGCTGGCCTAGATAAGGTTAAAGCAAATCATGTTTAGCCCATTGAAGCAATGTTTTATAAAGGTTTGCGGTAGGTCGGTAGTTGAAACGCCACTCGCACTCCTTGAGGAAGAGGGGGAATTGGTCTTTCGGAATGCCGTTGAAGCGACGTAGATGTCGTTTGGCTTGGTTCCAGAAGTTCTCGATACCGTTGATATGATTAGTTTTTCCATCGACAAACTGCTCGGAATGGTTGATCCGATGATGCCTGAACTCGGAAACATCCAGCACGTCGTAGCTGGAGTATCCGTCGGTGTAAACGACGCTGTCGGGTTTGACCGATTGCCGGATAATCGGCTCTAGCGTTGCCGTTTTCGTATCCGGCACAACCAGCGTATGCACCTTCCCGCCGCGTTTAAGCAGGCCGAACACGACGACCTTTCCAACCGCCCCGCGTCCGCGTTGGCCCTTGCGACGACCCCCAAAATAGCTTTCGTCCAGTTCGACTTCGCCCGACAAGAACGGAGTTTCCGTCTCCACCCGCCGAGCAATCACTTCCCTGAGCTTGCGAAAATAGAGTGTGGCCGTATGGCGGTTCACTCCTACGAGATCGGCGGTCGCTCGGGCCGTCGTTCCCGCTACAAATTGTCGAATCAAGGCGTCTTGAGTGCCTTCAGGAAGCCTGCTTCTGCGTCTTCTCTTAATCATTTGACCTGTATAGCCTTTATCAGCTATCTAGGCCAGCCCCTTACAGTCGGATGTTTCCACTCACAAAACCCTTGCTTCTGCAACCGATCGCATCAAGCATCCCAGCCAACTCTTGCCGTATCATGGCACGCTTTCCACCACCGAGGATTGCCTTGCCATGTATGAATTCCTGCAATATCAGGTCCGCGACGCCATGACCGCCAACCCGATTGCCATCGGTCCCGATACCAAGCTGCGCGAGGTCGAGGAACTGTTTGAAAATCATGATTTCAACGGTGTTCCGGTGGTCGATGGCGAGCGGCGCCTGCTGGGCATTTTGACCAAGTTTGATCTGCTCAAGGCCTTCACCCTCGATTCGCATCTGCTGGTGCCGCATTACGACGAGATCATGGAAAAAAGCGCCGAAGCGGTGATGACCCGTAATCCGGTCAGTGTCACCCCGCACTTGCCGCTGAGTCGCCTGCTGCAAAAGCTGGTGGAGATGCGCACCAAGAGCCTGCCAGTAGCCGAAGATGGACGGCTGTTGGGCATCGTCGCCCGCGAGGACGTTCTGAAGGCCCTGCGCCGCGCCACCATCAAGCATGAGATACCGGTTCACGCGGACGAGCCGCAATGACCACCCTGTTATTCACCCACTCGATTTGTCTGGAACACGACACCGGCTTTGGTCACCCCGAATGCCCGGCGCGCCTGACCGCCGTGCTCAATACCCTGCGCACCTCGCCTTTTGCCGCGCTGGAATGGCGGGATGCCCCGGCAGCGACATTGGAACAGCTCACCCGTATCCATCCCCAGGACCATATCGAGCATCTGCTCGCCCAGGTGCCCAGGCAGGGCCAGTATGCCCTTGATGGCGATACCATCCTGTCCCCGCGTTCCGGTGAAGCGGCGCTGCGCTCGGCGGGCGCGGCCTGCGCGGCGGTCGATGCCATCATCAAGCGCGAAGCTAGCAATGCCTTTTGCGCGACCCGACCGCCCGGTCACCACGCGGAGCCGAAGCAGGCCATGGGCTTTTGCCTGTTCGCCAATGCCGCCATCGCCGCCGCACATGCCCGCGCCGTTCACGGCCTGCAGCGGGTCGCGGTGATCGATTTTGACGTGCATCACGGCAACGGCACCCAGGCTGCCTTCGAGCATGATCCGGCTTACTTCTACATTTCCACCCATCAGGCGCACATTTATCCGGGCACGGGTCGCCGCGAAGAATGCGGTGTGGGCAATATCCTCAACGTGCCCTTGCTCGCAGGGAGCGGCTCGGCGGATCTGCGCCTGGTCTGGGAACGGGATATCGCCCCGGCGCTGCGCGAATTCCAGCCGCAATTGATCCTGATCTCGGCTGGTTTCGACGCCCATTACATGGATCCGCTGGCGGAACTGAACTTCAACGAGGACGATTACACCTGGCTGACGCAGCAGATTCTGCAGGTGGCGGCGGAGTGTTGCGAAGGGCGGGTGGTTTCGCTGCTGGAAGGTGGCTATAGCATCCCGGCGCTGGCATCCAGCGTGGCGGCACATGTCCGGGCACTGATCGAAGCGCCCAAGGCTGCGCAGCGTTCGCTGATCAAAAATATTCTGCAACGCCAGAAAGCCCGGCGGGCGGCAGCTCAGGGATAAGGGATAGTGGACAAGGCTAAAGACTAAAACAAACGCATCACTGCACGTTTTGACCTTTAGCCTTATCGCAAGGCGCGCCGGCTCAGGGCAATAGCACCGTCGATCCGGTAGTCTGTCGCGCTTCCAGATCGCGGTGCGCTTGGGCGGTTTCGGCCAGCGGATAGGTCTGGTTCACCTCAATCTGCACTGCGCCGCTGGTCACGACCGCGAATAATTCAGCCGCGCTGGCCAGCAGATCGGCGCGCCGGGCGGTGTAGTGCATCAGGCTCGGCCGGGTGAAGAACAGCGAGCCCTTGGCAGCCAGCAGGCCGGGTTCAAAGGCTGGCACCGGCCCGGAGGCATTGCCAAAGCTGACCATCATCCCCAGCGGCCGCAAACAGTCCAGCGAATCCATGAAGGTCTCCTTGCCCACCGAATCGTAAACCACTGCCACGCCTGCGCCGCCGGTGATCTCGCGCACCCGTTCGACGATATTCTCGCGCCGGTAGTCGATGACGTGATCACAGCCATGGGTGCGGGCCAGTGCCGCCTTGGCCTCGCTGCCCACCGTGCCGATCACCGTTGCGCCCAGATGCCGCGCCCATTGGCTGGCGATCAGTCCAACTCCACCAGCAGCGGCATGCAGCAGGATGGTATCGCCCGCTTGCACCCGATAGCTGCGCCGCAGCAGATACTGCGCGGTCATGCCCTGCAGCAGCATCGCCGCCGCCGTGCGTTCGTCGATGGTATCGGGCAGCGCCACGACCCGATCAGCGGGCATCAACCGCAGTTCGGCATAAGCGCCGACCGGCGGACTGGCATAGGCGACCCGGTCGCCGACCTTGAATTCGGTGACGCCGGGACCGATCGCCTCGATCCGGCCAGCGCCTTCCATGCCCAGCGTCCACGGCAGGGCCGGCAGTGGATACAGACCGGTGCGGTGATAAACGTCGATGTAGTTCAGGCCAATGGCGCCATGGCGGATGCGCAACTCGCCGGGACCAGGATCGCCAACCGCGACCTCTTCCCAGCGCAGTACTTCGGGGCCACCGTAGTGATGAATGCGGATTGCGTGTGTCATCGGCGTGTCCTCGGCAGGAGGCAGGATTGCGCAGCGTGGCGCGTTTAGAGACGCTCTGGATCGGTCCAGTCATGCACCGGCCGGCCGCCGCGCTGCTGTTCGAGATAGGCCAGCGTCAACAGGTTCAGGTCGCGACCGTGCGCGGTGAAAAAGCGCTGCTGCCAATCGGCACCGGTGCGGTGCTGGGCGACCCGGGTGGCGATGATATCCAGATACAGCGCGATATCCGCAGCATCGATGTCGAGTGTCTGCAGGCCGCGCCGTGCCAGCGGCAGCAGTTCATCCAGCAGCAGGCGCTGCAGCGATCCACGCCGGCCGTGCAGCCAGACCACCTCGGCACGCAGGCCATTGCGCGCGGCCGCGTAGAAGTTGGCCCGGCACTGGGCAAATTCCAGTTGCGCGCTCAGCGGTGGTGTCAGCCGCGCCAGGGCATGCACCAGACCGTAGTACAGCGCGGCGTTGGCGATGGTGTCGGGGATGCTCGGCCCGGCGGGCATGACCCGGTGTTCGATGCGCAGGTGCGGCGTACCGCTGGCGTCGAAGCCGAGCAGCGGCCGGTTCCAGCGCCAGATGGTGCCGTTGTGCAGGCGCAGATGCGGCAGGGGTCCGGCCTGCGCCGTGTCCAGCGCCTCGGGCAGCAGCGGTGGATAGTGCAGCAGATTCTCGTTGAACAGTTCCAGCAGCGATTCGCGCACATAGCCGCTGCCGAAGGTGACCCGGCGGTAGCTGGGATTATTGGCCCGGGCATCGCCAGGCAGGGCCACGCCCTGTTCGAACAGGGGGATGCGCGTTTCCGCCCACAGCAGACGCCCAAACAGCAGGGGCGAGTTGGCCGCGACCGCCACCATCGGCGCCGCCAGCGCCAGCGCGGCATTGAAATAGGCCGGCGCAACAGTGCTGCTGACCTGCAGATGGGTCTGGAACGAGGTGGTGGCAGCTTCCAGCATCACATCGGGCTGGGTGAGTTGCAGGGTATCAAGGCCGCGAATCAGCAGATGCAAGGGCTGGCCGCGTCGGCGCAGCAGAATCTGCTCGTTGATGGCCCGGTAACGCTGCCGGCTGCTCATATGCTCCAGGCGCAGGTCGCTGGCGCGCAGCGTGGGCAAAATGCCAATCAGCGCCACATGGGCATCCAGCGCCGCAGCGGCCGTCTGGCAGCGCTGCCACAGGGCGTCGAGATTGGCGTGCATCTGGCGTAGTGCAGCGCCGTGCAGCGGCAGCGGTGGCGTGTTCAGTTCGATGTTGAACACGCTCAGCTCCGGTACCACCTGGGCATCGTCCAGGCGCGCCAGGAAGGCTTCGTTCAGCGGAGCCGGTTGCCCCTGACGATCCAGCAGCCAGGCCTCGATCTCGAAACCGCCGACGCGGCTGGTATCCGCCAGCCGGCCACTGGCCAGCCAGTCGGCCAGTTGCGCGGTTTCCTGACGCAGACAGGCCCGGAAGCGCCGGAAATCCTGGCGGCTGAAGTGCGAACGGGAAATCTCCTGGCCCATGTGCGCGGTCTCTGGCTGGTGCGGCGCGAAGGTCGCTATTTTCCTCAACTATAGCCGGCCACGCTCATCGCGGAAGGCAAAGCCGCGCAACGGGTGTTCTAGTCCACGACTCAGGGCAATGGCCTGGAAGCGGTCGCCCATCTCGCCGGGCAGGGTCAGCAGCTTGATCTGCCGCACCTGCTCCAGATAGTGCACGGTGTCGGCCGGATCGGTTTCGGCGAGCATCTCCAGCAGCCCGCAGCCGAACAGGAAGTGATTCTGGCTGGTATAGCCGGCTACCTCCAGCCCGGCGGCCAGCGCCGCATCAGCGACTGCGGTGAAATCGACGCTGGCGGTGATGTCCTGCAGGCCGGGCAGGTACAGCGGGTCAGAATGAACGCGGTGGCGGTAATGGCAGAGCAGGGTGCCGTTGCTGCGTTCGGCGTGGTAGTACTCGCGGCGCGGATAGCCGTAGTCGATCAGCAGCACCACGCCGGCTGCCAGCGGCGCGCTGATGGCCGCCAGCCAGGCATCCAGATTCGGCACATATTCCGAGCTGTAGCCGAGCGGCAGCGGCTGGTCGAGGCCGGTTTCAAGGGCGGCGACCGCGGCACTGAGCGCGGCATCAGCGGCGCCTTCGCGCCAGCCCAGCGCACCGTAAGCCTCATCCCAGATGACTTCAAGACGGCGCGGCCCGGCGGCGGTGATGTGGAAGCGCTCAACCGGCAGCGCATCCAGCACCTCGTTGCCGAGAATCACTCCACGCAACCCGGCTTCCGGCAGTGCATCCAGCCACTGCACCCGCTCCAGCAGCTCAGGTACCCGCGCCGCCAGGGTCTGGCGCTGCCGTTCACGCAGTTCGCCACTCAGATCCAGAATCAGATAACGCTCGGGCAATGCCTGCAGCGCGCGCAGTTCGCTAAGCAGATCGGCGGCCATGATGCCGGTGCCGGCGCCCAGTTCCAGCAGTACGCCGCCGCCCAGTGCAGCAAGAATTTCCTGGCACTGGCGCGCCAGGCAGCGCGAGAACAGCGGCGACAGTTCCGGCGCGGTGACGAAATCACCCGCCGCACCGAACTTGGCAGCACCGGCGCGGTAATAGCCCAGTCCCGGCGCGTACAGCGCCAGATTCATGAACTGGGCAAAGGATACTGCGCCACCGGCGGCGTTGATCGCGGCGCGCAGGTGATCGAGCAGGCGGGCGCTGTGTGCGGCGGCGGCGGCATCCGGAGCAGGCAGCGTGTTGCGGGGATCGGGGCTACGGTTCATTGGTTTGGGTGACAGGTCCGGTGGCAGGCGGAAAGGGCGCGGGCGCGATTCGCGCCGGGTGGCTGGAAATCGCGTGCGCGGCTATTTTGCGCATTCTGGTGAATTTTCACGATGAATGGATATCGATAGGCGCGGCAAACCGGCTAGAATCGTTGCCTGCTAGTGTCCGCAATGCGCCCCATTCCCCTGATCGCCGTCCTTTATGAAGAAATCTATTGATCCAATTTTACTGGTTCTGTTGCTGTGCGTGACTCTGCCTGCCTGGGCACAGGGTCCGGCGCCGGTCGTGCCACAGAAGACCGCGGCCTATGTCAGCGACCAGATCGAGGTGCCACTGCGCGCGGGTGCTTCCGAGCGTTACAAAGTGATCGGCTCGGTGCGCAACGGTACCGCAGTGAATATTCTCAAGGTCGATGCGGCGCGTGGCTATACCCAGGTGCGCTCCAGTACCGGCGTGCGCGGTTGGCTGCCCAGCGAGCAGTTGACCGATACGCCCAGCAGCCGCGAGCAACTGGCCGGCGCCCGTGAGGAGCTTGAGCGTCTGCAGGCCCGTCATACCGATCTAAAGCAGCATATGGACGAAGTCGTTGCCCGACCGGGTAACGACAGTCTCAGTTACCCGCAGTTGTATGAGGAAGCATTGCGCCTACGCCAGCAACTCGCTCAGTACCGCAAGGTTGCTGCCGATACCGTGGCCATCGACGAGCGCAATCGGGTGTTGCAGGAGCAGGTCGTAGCGCTGGAGCGAGATCTGCAGGTGGTGCAGCAGGAAAACCGTGCTCTGCGCTATGACAGTGATAGCAGTCGCCTGATGCTGGGCGTGGTGTTGCTGGTGATGGTGCTGCTGGTGGTGGTGATGGTGCCACGACTGCGTGAACAGCGCCGGGCGCAGTGGAGCCGCCTGTAGCGGGCGATGCTTTTAATCTTTTAATCCACGTCCAGGGCCACCGGCGTCAGCCGGGTGTGGGTCCGGTCAAAGGCCGCCCACAGTTCGGCAAAGGTACGGCCGAGCTGGGGATGGCGCCGCTCGCCGGCCACCTCGGCCAGCGGACACAGCACGAAGGCATAGCGCAGGATCTCCGCGCGCGGAATATGCAGCTGCGGTTCGTGCAGCACCAGTTCGTCGTAAAGCAGCAGATCCAGATCCAGCGCGCGTGGGGCGAAGCGGCGGCCCTCGCCGCGATAACGGTGGGTCGCCTCAATGGCATGCAGCTGGGCCAGTACTGCGCGTACCGACAACCCGGTATCAAAGCCCACCACCAGGTTGAGAAAATCCGCGCCGTGAAAACCCACCGGCGGATTGGCGTAAACGGTGGACAGGATCAGTGCGCCAAAGCGCCGGCGCAATTGCTGCAGCCCGACGCGAATATGTCGGCGCGGTTCGATGTTGCTGCCAATACCGATATAGACCCGGGCCATGACGCTAGTCGCGGTGCCCACGTTCGATGACGATGCCGACCATGGCTGCGGCATCCAGCGCCCCGGGCTTGCTCAGGCGCAGCCGCAGCCAGGGCACGGCAAATTCGGCGCGAATCCGCGCGGCGAGTAGCTCGCCCAGGGCTTCGAGCAGCGCGAATTGGCTAGCGAGGGCCAGTTCCGCGATGCGCCGCGTGATGGCCTGGTAATCGAGGGTATCGGCAAGCTGGTCACTGGCCGCGGCCGGGCGGATGTCGGTGCCCAGCTCCAGATCCAGGAGCAGCGTCTGGCGAATCTGGCGTTCCCAGGGATGAACGCCGATAAGTGCGTCGATACGCAGTTCGCGAATGAAAATGATGTCCATTGGCCGGGCTCCGAGCGGTGGTCTATCTTAGCCTAAAACCGCCGCGCTAGGCCGCCTGTGCGCCGCGCCGGTTGGCCATGGGTGCGTGATACACTTTAACAGTCAGCAATCTTGATCCCCCACAGTTTTTGTCTGGTGGCGACACTCCATGTTCATGACCGTGTTTTTTGTTGTGCTCGGCTATCTGGCCGGCTCCATTTCCACCGCGATCCTGGTGTGTCGGGCGATGGGTCTGCCCGATCCACGCAGCGAGGGTTCGCGTAATCCCGGCGCGACCAATGTGCTGCGCTTTGGCGGCAAGAAGGCCGCTGCCATTACCCTGGCCGGTGATTTTCTCAAGGGCGTGCTGCCGGTGCTGCTGGCGCATCTGGCCGGTCTGGACGAGATCGGTCTGGCGCTGACCGGTCTGGCAGCATTTCTTGGTCATCTGTATCCGGTGTTCTTTGCGTTCGAGGGTGGCAAGGGCGTCGCTACGGCCTTTGGCGTGATTCTCGGTCTGTCCTGGCCGGTGGCGCTGGCGGCGTTGGTCACCTGGCTGGCGATTGCCTTTGGCCTGCGCATTTCCTCACTGGCGGCGCTGACCGCTGCGGCGCTGACCCCGCTGTATGCAGCGCTGCTGGGTGTGCCCTGGGTCTATGGCGTGACCATCCTGGTGATGGTGCTGCTGCTGGTCTGGCGGCACCGCTCCAACATCCAGCAGTTGCGCGCCGGCACCGAGGACAAGATCGGCACCGATCGGCCAGAGGGCTGAGCAGTGCACCTGGCGCTGGGTTGCAGATGAAGGTCAAAGGTCAAAAAAGCATGAGCTTTTAGCCTTGCCTTGAACCTGTTGAAGGCGCCACGCGCCGTAATCTGCATCCGTGCCGGAAAATTCCTATAATCACCCGGTTTCACTCCGGTTACGGTCCGCCGCTGGCCGTAACCGCCGCCTGTCACCAGAGGATCATCACGCTCGTGAATAAAAAATCCAGCTATAACCGGGAAGAATTGCTCGCCTGCGCGCGCGGCGAGCTGTTTGGCCCCGGCAATGCGCAGTTGCCGCTGCCGAACATGCTGATGATGGATCGCATCGTCCATATTGCGGCCGAGGGTGGCCAGTACGGCAAGGGCGAGATCGTCGCCGAACTGGATATCCACCCGGACCTGTGGTTTTTCGGCTGCCATTTCATCGGCGACCCGGTGATGCCCGGCTGCCTGGGTCTGGATGCCATGTGGCAACTGGTCGGCTTCTTTCTCGGCTGGATGGGTGGGCCGGGGCGTGGCCGTGCGCTGGGCTGCGGTGAGGTGAAATTTACCGGTCAGGTGCGTCCCGAAGCGCGCAAACTGACTTATCACATTCACATGAAGCGGGTGATCTTGCGTAAACTGGTCATGGGCATCGCCGACGCTACCCTGGAGGTTGACGGCCGGACCATTTACACCGGCAAGGACCTGCGGGTCGGCTTGTTCACTTCGACCGACGGTTTTTGAGGACGGCAATCATGAGACGGGTGGTCATCACCGGTATCGGTATCGTATCCAGCATTGGCAACGATCGCTGGGAAGTATTGGAGTCGTTGCGACAGGGTCGCAGCGGCCTGGAATTCGCTCCGGATTACCAGGAAATGGGGCTGCGCTCGCATGTGCGCGGGCCGCTGCGCGTTGATCTGGCAGCGGCGGTTGATCGCAAGATCCTGCGCTTCATGGGCGACGCGGCAGCTTTCAACTATATCGCCATGCGCGAGGCCATTGCCGACGCCCAGTTGCCGGAGGAGATGGTCTCCAATCCGCGCGCCGGGCTGATCACCGGTACCGGTGGCGGCAGTCCACGACACATGGTCGAAGCCGCCGACCTGCTGCGCAACAAGGGTCTGAAGCGGGTCGGGCCGTACATGGTGCCGCGCACCATGAGCAGCACTACTTCGGCCTGCCTGGCGACACCGTTCAAGATCAAGGGCGTCAACTACAGCCTCAGTTCCGCCTGTGCCACCAGCGCCCATTGCATCGGCCATGGCGCCGAGCTGATCCAGTGGAACAAGCAGGACATCGTGTTCGCCGGTGGCGGTGAGGAAGTGCACTGGAGCCTGACCCACCTGTTCGACGCCATGGGCGCGCTGTCCACCCAGTACAACGCCACGCCGCAGGTCGCCTCGCGGCCCTATGATGCCAAGCGCGATGGCTTCGTCATTTCCGGTGGCGGTGGCGTGGTGGTGCTGGAAGAGCTCGAGCATGCCCGCCGACGCGGTGCGCGCATCTACGCCGAACTGATCGGCTACGGCGCCACCTCGGACGGTTATGACATGGTGCAGCCTTCCGGCGAAGGCGCGATGCGCTGCATGCGTCAGGCGCTGGAGGGTGTCGAGGAGCCGATCGACTACATCAACACCCACGGCACCAGCACGCCGGTGGGCGATGTCAAGGAACTGGAGGCGATCCGCGAAGTGTTCGGCGCCAAGGTGCCGCCGATCAGCGCCACCAAGTCGCTGACCGGCCACGCGCTCGGCGCCGCCGGCGTGCACGAGGCGATCTATTCGCTGCTGATGATGGATAATCGCTTCATCGCCGCCTCGGCCAATATCGAGACCCTTGATCCGGCGGCTGAAGACATGCCGATCGTGCGCGAGCGGGTCGATAACGCCGATCTGAAGGTGGTGATGTCCAACAGCTTTGGCTTTGGCGGCACCAACGCCACGCTGGTGCTGCGGCGCTTGACCGACTGAGGACGTGCCGCGCGTTCCGGGGCCGCCCGTGGGCGGCCTCTTTGTTTGCCGGGAGAGTCTCGCCATGGCCAGTGTGCCCCTGCTTGTCTTTGTGGTTGCCCTTTATACCGGTCTGGCGCTGTTGGCGCCGGGCTGGCTGGTCGCGGTGCAGTTCCAGTTGCCGCTGCTGTCCGGCTACGGCCTGCCGTTCCAGGGCGGTGATCTGCTGCTGGTGATCAGCCTGTTCCTGCTGTGCATTGAAATCTACCGCGCTACCAGCAGTTCCACCGCTGCCATTCTCAACCATGTGCTGTCACTGGTGGTGTTCATCGTTGCCCTGATTGAGCTGCTGGTGCTGCCGCGCATGGCCAACATGACCTTTTTCCTGATCGTGGCCATGACCCTGATCGACGTGATCGCCGGCTTTACCGTGACCATTTCCAGCGCGCGGCGCGATGTCCAATATCCCTCCTGAACCCGCCGCGTCCGAATTCACCCTGATTGAGCGCTATTTTGCTGCGCAGGATTGCCAGCGGCCCGATGTAGTGCTGGGCATCGGTGATGACGGTGCGCTGCTGCTGCCGGCAGCGGGTCAGCACCTGGTGGTGACCCTGGATACGCTGGTTGCCGATGTGCACTTTTTCGCCGATACCGATCCGCAGGGGCTGGGCCACAAGGCGCTGGCGGTGAATCTGAGCGATCTGGCGGCGATGGGCGCGACGCCGGCCTGGATCACGCTGGGCTTGACCCTGCCCAGGGCTGATGCGCCGTGGCTGGCGCGCTTTTGCCAGGGTCTGTTTGCCTTGGCGGATCGTTATGGCGTGCAACTGGTGGGGGGTGACACCACCCACGGCCCGGGCCCGGTGATCTCGATTCAGGCGCATGGCTTTGTGCCGCCGGGGCAGGCCCTGCGCCGCGATGGCGCGCGCCCGGGCGATGTGCTGTATGTCACCGGCACGCTTGGCGATGCCGGATTGGCGCTGGCAGCGGCCCTGGGTACGGCGACGGTCGCGGCTGAACATCGCCCCTTTGTCCAGCAGCGGCTGGAACGCCCGGAGCCGCGCATGGTTCAGGGGCTGGCCCTGCGCGGCATTGCCAGTGCCGCTATCGATGTTTCCGATGGCTTGGCGCAGGATCTGGGCCATGTGCTCAGGCGCAGTGGCGTCGGCGCGCACCTGGTGGTCGACCAGTTGCCGCTGTCGCCGGCCTTGCTGGCGCAGACGAATCGTGACGCGGCGCTGACCCTGGCGCTGGCCGGTGGCGATGATTACGAACTGTGCTTTAGCGTGCCGCCGGACCGGGTGGCGCAGCTGGAGCGGGTGGCGGCGGACTGGGAGTGCCGCTGCACGCGCCTGGGCGTCATCACGGCGCAGCCGGGTTTGCGCCTGCTGCGCGCCGATGGCTGCGCTTTTCCTCTGCAGCGAGGTGGTTATGACCATTTCAACTGAACGGCCCTGCGCGCGGGTTTTCCGCGACCCGGTGCATTTTCTCGCCCTCGGCTTTGGGTCCGGTTGTGCGCCCAAAGCGCCCGGCACCTTTGGCACGCTGGCGGCGATCCCGATCTATCTGCTGATGCAGCCGTTGCCGCTGTGGATTTATCTGCTGCTGACCGGCGCCGGTTTCGTGCTTGGCATCTGGATCTGCGACCGCGCCGCCCGCGATCTGGGGGTGCATGATCACCCGGCGATCGTCTGGGATGAAGTGGTTGGCTACTGCGTGACCATGATCGCTGCGCCGCCGGGCGGGCTGTGGATCGTCATCGGTTTCGCGCTGTTTCGGCTGTTCGATATTCTTAAGCCTTGGCCGATTCGCCGCGCCGATCAGCGCATCGGCGGCGGCTTTGGCATCATGTTCGATGACCTGTTGGCGGCCGGCTATGCCTGGCTGTTGTTGCAGGGATTGGCCTATGGCGTGCGCCTACTGGACATGGGCTAAGGCTCGCGTCCAGACTTTGCCTGTGTCTCCCCCGCAACCGCTGGAATCCGCACAATGAAAATTGAAACCATCGCCATCCACGGCGGCTATACCCCGGAAGCGACCACCAAGGCGGTCGCGGTGCCCATCTACCAGACCACGTCCTACGCCTTTGACGACACCCAGCACGGCGCCGACCTGTTCGACCTGAAGGTGCCGGGCAATATCTACACCCGGATCATGAATCCGACCACGGCGGTGCTCGAACAGCGGGTCGCGGCCATGGAAGGCGGGGTTGGCGCGCTGGCGGTGGCCTCGGGCATGGCGGCGATCACCTACACGCTGATGACCATTGCCGAAGTCGGCGACAACATCGTCACCACCTCGACCCTGTACGGCGGCACCTACAACCTGTTCGCCCATACCCTGCCGCGCTTTGGCATCGAGGCGCGTTTTGCCGACTATCGCGATATCGAGGCCATGGGCCGCCTGATCGATGGCAAGACCAAGGCGGTGTTCTGCGAATCGATTGGCAACCCGGCGGCCAATGTGGTCGATTTCGGCGCCCTGGCCCAGATCGCCCATGCCCACGGCGTGCCGCTGATTGTCGATAACACCGTGCCGACGCCGTATCTGTGCCGGCCCTTCGAGCACGGCGCCGATATCGTGGTGCATGCCCTGACCAAGTACATGGGCGGCCACGGCACCAGCATCGGCGGCATCATCGTCGATTCCGGCTGCTTCCCCTGGGATCAGCACAAGGAACGCTTTGCCCGCCTGAACGAGCCGGACCCGTCCTATCACGGCGTGGTCTATGTCGAGGCACTTGGCCCGGCGGCCTTCATTGGCCGGGCGCGGGTGGTGCCGCTGCGCAATACCGGCGCGGCAATCTCACCCTTCAACAGCTTCCTGATCCTGCAGGGCATCGAGACCCTGCCGGTGCGCATGGACCGGCACTGCGAGAACGCGCTCAAGGTCGCCGAATACCTGCAGAACCATGCCCAGGTGAGCTGGGTGAATTATCCGGCGCTGGCCAATAGCCCGGCCAAGCCGCTGGTGGACAAGTACATGGGCGGGCGTGGTTCCAGCGTGCTCAGCTTTGGCATCCAGGGCGGTCGCGAGGCCGGCGCTCGGTTCATCGACGCGCTGCAACTGGTGACCCGGCTGGTCAATATCGGCGATGCCAAGTCGCTGGCCTGCCACCCGGCGACCACTACGCACCGGCAATTGTCGCCGGCGGAACTGGCCCGGGCCGGGGTCAGCGAGGACCTGGTGCGGCTGTCGATCGGCATTGAGCACATCGACGATATCCTTATCGATCTGGAGCAGGCGCTGGCCGCTGCAAAGTAGCCGCCGGCCGTCCGTCCGCTATCCACCACCACCGCAGGAGATCACCCCGATGAAAGCACGCGCCGCCGTGGCCTGGGCGCCCAGGCAGCCCCTGGTGATTGAGGAGGTCGAGGTCGAAGGTCCCCGTGAGGGCGAAGTACTGCTGCAGGTCATCGCCAGCGGTGTCTGCCACACCGACGCCTTTACCCTGTCCGGCGACGATCCGGAAGGCGCGTTCCCCTGCATCCTCGGTCATGAGGGGGGCTGCGTGGTGGTGGAATGCGGGCCGGGCGTCAAGGGCCTGAAACCGGGCGATCACGTCATTCCGCTCTACATCCCGGAATGCGGCAACTGCGACTATTGCCGCTCGCCCAAGACCAATCTGTGCCAGTCCATCGCCGCCACGGTGTGGACCGGTTACATGCCCGACCACAGCCGCCGCTTCTCCTGCCGGGGCACGCCGCTGTTTCACTACATGGGCTGCTCGACCTTCGCCGAGTACACGGTGGTTCCGGAAATCGCCCTGGCCAGGATCAATCCGGCCGCGCCGCTGGACAAGGTCTGCCTGCTCGGCTGCGGCGTCACCACCGGCATCGGCGCGGTGCTCAACACTGCCAAGGTCGAGCCGGGCGCCACGGTCGCCGTGTTTGGCCTCGGTGGCATCGGCCTGTCGGTGATCCAGGGCGCGGTCATGGCCCGGGCCGGGCGGATCATCGCCATTGATACCAACCCCGACAAGTTCGCCATGGCCACGGCGCTGGGCGCGACTGATACGCTGAACCCGGCGACCGTTGGCGGCAATCTGGTCGAGGCCATCAAGGACATGAGCAACGGCGGCGTCGACTATTCCTTCGAGTGCATCGGCAACGTCGAGGTGATGCGTCAGGCGCTGGAGTGCTGCCACATGGGCTGGGGCGTGTCCACCATCATCGGCGTGGCCGGTGCCGGGCAGGAAATCCGCACCCGGCCCTTTCAACTGGTCACCGGCCGCACCTGGAAAGGCACTGCGTTTGGCGGGGTCAAGGGCCGCAGCCAGTTGCCCGGCTACGTCGAGGACTATCTGCAAGGCAGGATCGAGCTGGATCGTCTGGTCACGCACATCCTGCCGCTGGAGCAGATCAACACCGCCTTCGACCTGATGCACGAAGGCAAGAGCATCCGTTCGGTGATTGTGTTCTGAGGTGCGGCGACCGTGGAACTGCTCGAAACCATCAAGGAGTCCGGGGGCTGGCTGAATCGCTACCGCCACGCCTCGTCCAGTTGCCAGTGCGCGATGACCTTCTCCGTCTACCTGCCGCCCCAGGCACAGACGGCGAAAGTACCCGCGGTCTACTGGCTGTCCGGCCTGACCTGTACCGATGACAACTTCCGGGTCAAGGCTGGCGCGCAACGCTATGCGGCAGAGCTGGGTCTGGCGCTGGTGATTCCCGATACCAGCCCGCGCGGCGCCGAAGTGCCCGATGTTCCGGACCGTTACGATCTCGGTCAGGGCGCTGGCTTCTACGTCAACGCCACCCAGGCGCCGTGGTCGCGGCATTACCGGATGTACGATTACGTCACCCGTGAACTGCCGGCGCTGGTAGAAGCGGAGCTGCCGCTGCTGCCTGGCCTGCGCGCCATCAGCGGCCATTCGATGGGCGGGCATGGCGCACTGGTCTGCGCCCTGAGGGAACCGGGTCTGTACCGTTCGGTGTCCGCCTTCGCGCCGATCTGCCAGCCGACCGGCTGCAGCTGGGGACAGGGCTGTTTCAGCGCCTACCTCGGTGCCGACCCGACCGCCTGGCGGGCCTACGACGCGAGCTGCCTGATCGAAGCCGGCGCGACGCCGCCACCGCTGCTGATCGATCAGGGCACGGCGGATGAATTCCTGGCCGAGCAACTGCATCCCGAAGCGCTCGCCGCCGCCTGTGCCGCCCGCCACCTGCCGCTGAATCTGCGGCTGCGCGAGGGCTACGATCACAGCTACCATTTCATCGCCAGCTTCATTGGCGAACATCTCGCCCATCATGCCGCCTGCCTCCGTGAAAGCCGACCTGCTGCAACGGTTACTCTCGGCGCTGCGCGTTGAACTGCGGCGCGCCCGTCGCCGTGGCAGCCGCTCCCCCTGGGCGCTGGCCGGCTTGGCCGTGGCCATCATCGCCCTCAGTGCGATCCTGCACGAACCCCGGCTGCCGGCGGCTGCGCTGGCCCAGGGCATGGATCTGCTCTGCACCGTGCAGGCGGTTTATGACGGTGATACCCTGCGCGCGCGCTGCCCGGATGGCACGGTCACGGTGCGCATGTTTGGCATCGACGCCCCGGAGATGAAGCAGGAGCCCTGGGGCGCGCAGTCACGCGATGCGCTGCGGGCACTGCTGCCGCAGCGCGCGGAGATCACGCTGCGGGTGCGTGACCAGGACCGCTATGGGCGCACCGTCGCCCAGGTGCTTGTCGGCGAGCGCGATGCCGGGCTGGAGCTGGTGCGCCAGGGACGGGCAGTGGTGTATACCCAGTACAACGACTCCATCACCTACCGGCAGGCCGAGACCGAGGCGCGGCAGGCCCGGCGCGGCATCTGGGAACAGGCTGGCGGCCAGCAGGACCCGGCCACCTGGCGGCGTCTGAATCCACGATGACTGCCCAGCCGCCATCTCCGGTTGGGATCACGCCAGCGGTGGTTGAGATCGGCGCGGACGGCTGGGCCTGCGCGGGCGCCTGGACCTTGGATGGTATTCCCGGTCTGGAGCAGCGTCTGGCTCGACTGCCGGCAGCGCCTAAAACCGTGCCTCTGGATACGGCGGCGATTGCAGCGCTGGATACCAGTGGGGCTTTGCAGCTGCTCAAACTGATCACGGCCCTGGAACAGCAGGGCAGCCGCGTGCATCTGCATGGGCTGCGCGAGACCCATCGCGAACTGCTGGAGCTGGTGCGCAACCGCCGCGAGGCTGCCGGCGCGCTGACGCCCCAGCTCAAGACGGAAAG
>DAITNL010000009.1:16806-34794 GCA_036834665.1 Candidatus Competibacteraceae bacterium
GAAAGTGGGCTGGTGCGGCTCGGGCAGGCGACGCTGCTGCATCTGAGCAGCGGTTTCCTGTTCCTGAGCTTTGTCGGCGAAGCCGCGCTGGCCCTGGCGCGGGTGGTGGTGCAGCCGACCCGTTTGCGTGCTCGGGCGCTCATGGTCGCGATCCAGACCGCTGGCGTTAACGCCCTGCCGATCATTGCCCTGCTGTCGTTCATGATGGGCATTGTCATTGCCTATCAGGGCGGGCGGCAGCTGGAGTTCTACGGCGCCAACATCTTCATCGTCGAACTGGTCTCGCTGACCATGCTGCGCGAACTGGCGCCGCTGATCACCGCGATCATCGTCGCCGGCCGCACCGGTTCATCCTATACCGCGCAGATCGGCACCATGCAGGTCACCGAGGAGGTCGATGCCCTGCGCACCATCGGCATTCCGCCCATGGATCTGCTGGTTTTGCCCAAGCTGCTAGGGCTGACCGTGGCCCTGCCGCTGCTGACGCTGTTCGCCGATGCCCTCAGCGTGTTCGGTGGCATGGTCATGGCCCAGGTGATGCTGGATGTCAGCTTTCAGGATTTTCTCGACCGCTTTCCGCGCGTGGTGACGCTGACCTCGTTCATGATCGGGATTGGCAAGGCGCCGGTGTTCGCGGCGATCATTGCCCTGGTCGGCTGCTATCAGGGCTTCCGGGTGCGCGGCGGCGCCGACAGCGTTGGCCGGCAGACCACGGTGAGCGTGGTGCAGTCGATTTTTCTGGTGATCGCCGCCGATGCAGTTTTTTCCGTGGTGCTCGGTGGGGTCGGGCTGTGATTGCGCCGGATGGAACGCCACCGGTGATTGCAGTACGCGGCCTATGCACCCGGTTTGGCCAAACCGTCATTCATCAGGATCTTGATCTGGATATTGCCCCGGGCGAGGTGGTGGCGCTGGTCGGCGGCAGCGGTTCGGGCAAGACTACGCTGCTGCGGGCGATCATCATGCTGCTGGCGCCGGTGTCCGGTTCGATCCGCCTGTTTGATCAGGAGGTGGTCGGCATCGGTGAGCGCGCCGCCTTTCGCCTGCGCCGCCGCTTTGGCATGCTGTTTCAGCAGGGTGCGCTGTTCAGTTCGCTGACGGTGCGCGAGAACGTGGCGGTGCCGCTGCGCGAGCATACCCGCCTGCCGGTGCGGCAGATCGCCGAGATCGCCGATCTGAAAATTGCCCTGGCGGGCCTGCCGGCGGATGCGGCCACCAAGCTGCCGCGCGAACTGAGCGGGGGCATGCTCAAGCGCGCTGCGTTGGCCCGGGCGCTGGCGCTGGATCCGGCGCTGCTGTTTCTGGACGAGCCGACCGCCGGTCTGGATCCGGTCAGCGCCGGCGCCTTTGATGATCTGGTGGTGCAGCTGAAGGAGTCGCTGGGCCTGACCGTGGTGATGGTCACGCATGACCTGGATTCGCTGTGGCAGGCGACTGACCGGGTGGCGTTTCTGGGCGAGCAGCGGGTGATTGGCTATGCGCCGATGCGCGAGCTGGTCGAGTCGGCTCACCCCTTGATTCAGGCCTATTTTGCTGGGCCGCGCGGGCGGGCGGCTACGCTCCGCTCCAGGTCGGACGCGGGCGGGGGCTGAACCGCGCTGCCCTGGGCTTGCCGAAGGGCGCGCAATCCCGAGGATGGTAACTGTGCAAAGCAACGTGAATTATGCCTTGGTGGGCCTGTTTGTGATCGTGCTCGGCTCGGCGCTGCTTGGCGTGGTGTTTTGGCTGACGCTGGGCGGCGATACCCGGGTTTATGATCGCTATCGGGTCTATTTTCGCGAGTCGGTGGCGGGCCTGAATCCTAAGGCGACCGTGCGTTATCGCGGTGTTCAGGTTGGGCAGGTGGAGTCGATCGGGCTGGATCCGCGCAATCCGGACCGGGTCGGTGTGGTGCTGGATATTGAGCGGGGTACACCGATTCGCCGCGATACCATTGCTACCCTGTCAACCCGTGGCCTGACCGGGGTGGCCTCGGTGGAACTGAGCGGAAGCAGTGGCGCAACGGCACCGCTGGAGCCGCAGTCCGGCGAGGATTTGCCGGTGATCGAGGCTGGCCCGTCGCTGGTGGCGCGGTTGGACGATGCCTTCAATAGCATCCTGACTAATTTCGATAGTCTATCCAAGCGCCTGGAGCGTCTGCTCGGCGATGACAATCAGAAGGCGCTCACCGAGACGCTACAGCACCTGAGCACGCTCAGCGGTGCCCTGGCCGCGCGCGGTGACAGCATCGGTCGCAGCCTGGGCCATGTGGAAACGTTCACGGCGACCCTGGCCGGGCGTGCCGAGCGGCTGGGCCGGGCGCTGGATCAACTGGCGGCGGCGCTGGAGGGCAGTGGCGATCTGGGAGTGCAGGCCCAGTTGACTCTGCGCGAGTTTCGCGCCAGTGCTCAATCGGTGCGTAAGGTGGCCGACCAGTTCGATCGCACCGGGGCAGCGTTCACGGCCCTGGCCGAGGATGGGCGGCGTGAGTTGCAGCGCCTGGACCAGAACACCCTGCCCGAGCTGGATGCGACGCTGATGCAGGCCCGCGATCTGCTCGCCGTGCTGCAGCGCCTGTCGCTGCTGCTGGAGCAGAACCCGCGTGCCCTGCTGCTGGGCAAGCCGCGTGGCCGGCCGGGCCCGGGCGAGGAGCCCTGAGCAGTGCGTGCGTCCGGTCGCTTGGGCCTTACGACGGGTCTGTTGCGAATGCTAGCTGTGCGGGACATCCTGCAAATGGATCTGCAGACCACCGGGTGCACGGGTGAGTGCGCTGGTTTCTGAGCCTGTCGAAGGGCCGTTTTTCCCTACCCGATCAACCAGGAGAAGTGGAATCATGATGATGCGCGTCATTGCCCGCAGGGGCGCAGGCACAGCCGGCTGGCTGGGCGGAGTCGTGGTGGCACTGCTGGCGCTGGCCGGCTGCACCCTGCCGCAGGACAAGACCCCACCGCCACAGGCCTATCTGCTGGAGGCTACGCCGGCACCGGCGCCTGTGGCCCAGGCGGCGCGGCGCAGCCGTGGCCGGGTGCTGCTGGTGACCGAGCCCCGGGCTGCGTCCGGTTATGATTCCAATCGCATCGCCTATACCCGGCAGCCGCCCAAGCTGGATTACTACAGCGACAGTGTCTGGGGCGATACGCCAGCGAAGATGCTGTTGCCGGCGCTGGTGCGGGCCTTCGAGCAGACCGGTGCCTTCAAGGCGGTGGTGGCGCCGCCGGCGCCGGTGCTGGCCAATGTCCGGGTGGATGTCGATGTGATCCGCCTGCAGCAGGAGCTTATGAGCCAGCCCAGTCAGGTGCGGCTGACGGCGCGCATCAAGGTGGTGGACATGAAGAGCGGGCACGTCCTGGGTACTCGGGTATTCGATGTGCTGGAGCCAGCACCCAGCGACGATGCGCAGGGCGCGGCACGGGCCGCCGGGATCGCAGCGCAGCGTGTGCTCGGCGATATGACCCGCTTTGCCCTGCAGGTCGCCCGCTAGCCGGCGTACTGGCGAAAGTCGAAATCCAGCCGCGGGCCGGCCTCGGCGACCATGTTGCCCTGCACCAGGGTAACGCCAAATTGCCAGATGCTGGCCATCTGCGGTGCGGTGGATACGCCAGCGGCCACCACCCGGGTGCGCAGATTGCGGGCCTGCTCGGTGAGCAGCGCCATGGCCTGCCGGCTCTTCTCGTCCTTGGCCTTGGCCAGGCGCTCGATCAGGCTGCCATCGAGCTTGATGTAATCGGGCACCAGTTCGCTCAGCAGGCGGTCGGAATGGCTCTTGCCGCCAAAGTGCGACAGGGCCAGCCCGCAGCCGATCTCGCGCAGGCGAGCGCGCAACTGTTTGGTTTCCTCGAAGCTTTCCTCGGCGTTATCTTCCTTGATCTCCAGCACCAGATAATGGCCGGGCAGACGGCAATCCTTGAAGCGCTTGCTCAGCCAGTCAAAGAATTCATTATCGGCTAGCGAGTTGCGTGACAGGCGCATGAACAGCACCGGTGGCTTGATCCCGGCCTTGTGCAGCTCGATCAGTGCCGACAGGCCACGGATGATCGTCCACTTGTCCAGTGCGCCCATCAGGCCATAGCGCACGGCGATGGCGCCGAGCTTGTCCATGGCCTGCGGCTTGCCGGTCGGATCCTGTAATTGCAGATAGGTCTTATAGCGCGCTTCATCGGCGTTTTCGAAGCTGACAATCGGCTGGTAGGCCAGGCTCAGGCGGCCCTTGGTCAGGGCATCGCGGATCATGCGCAGCGTGGCTTCGTCCTGCTCGCTGAGGATGCGCCGGCTGCTTTCCTCACGCGGCGGCTGATAGAACTCGACCTGATTGCCGCCCTTTTGCCGGGCGCCTTCGCAGGCACGATCGGCGTGAGAGAGAATCTGTACCGCGCTTTCCTGGCCGTCATAGGCGCGGCAGGCACCAATCGAGCAGGTGGTGGTAAACAGCTTACCGCTGAGCTGGTAGCTGTGTGCGGCGACGGCGGCGCGAATCTGCTCGGCGAGCGTCGCCGGATCGGTCGGTGAGCGCGCCGGGATGTAGACGGTGAACACGCCGCTGGCAAAGTGCGAGGGCACATCCTGCGAGGACAGCAGTTCCTTGAACAGCCCGGCGGATTCGATCATGAATTGCTCGATGGCTTCAAAGCCAAGGGCATAGCGGATCGAGGCATAGTCATTGAACAGAATGTACAAGACCGTGCCGTCGTGGTCGATCTCCAGGGTTTCCAGGAAGAAGCGCCGGGTGTAGAAGCCGGTGGCGTCGTCGTACTTGAGCAGGTCTTCGAGTTGCTGGTTGTAGGCGCTTTTTTCCGGGGTGGCGTCGCGGACGATGATCTGCGTGCAGGGTTCGTCGTTCATGCGCGTCGGCGCGCATTCGAGCAGGATCGGGAAGGTCTGACCGTTGCTGCGCACCCCGACTAATTCGATCGGTTCGACCGCCTTGCCGGAACGGATGCTGCGGCGCATGACGCTCTTGAGGGTGTCGCGGTAGCCGGGCGGCACCATGTGTACCATCTGGATCTGTGACAGTTCGTCGGCATGGCCGTAGCCAAACAGCTTTAGATAGGCGGGATTGGCGTAGGCGTGTACACCTTCGTGAATGTAGGTGATGGCTTCCTGGATATTGTCGAGCAGGGCGGCGCTGCGGTTTTCGCTTTCCTTGAAGCGAATCTCGAAGGACTGTTCGCGCTTACGATCCTGCAGGTGGCGCAGTTCCTTGCGCACCACCGCGACCAGATGATCGGCGTCGTCGAGGTAGATGTAGTTGTCGGCGCCTTCTTCGAGCAGGCGGGGCGGCTTGCGCAGCGAGCGCTGTTCATCGTCGATAACGGCGATGATCGGGATGTCCTGACGGGCTTCGATAATCATCAGGCGCACTTCGACGACGGTGGGCAACTCTTCGCCCAGGCGCAGCAGGAGCAGATCCAGAGGCTGGTAATCGATGGCGCTACGCACGGCCTCCACGTCACTGGCCTGGGTCAGCTCCAGCTGGTAACCGTCACTTTCGAGGGTTTTGGTGATGTGCTCAATGTCGGGCCGCGAGCGGTCGACGATCAGCAGATTAACGACGGGAGATTCGGGCACGCTTTCCAACCTCTCTGGTAGCCGGACGCTGCCGTAGCAAACAGGAACGAGCCGACGCCTTAGGCAAGTGGGGTTTTAGCCGGCTGTCCGGGCTGTTCCCGGACCAGGCGCGGCACCAGATAACCCGGCAGGCGCTGGCGCAGTGTCTCCATGATAGCCGATGCCTGGGCATCGTTCACCTCGAAGTGCGCCGCGCCGCGCACCCGGTCGAGCTGATGCAGGTAATAGGGCAAGACACCCGCGGCGAACAGGGTTTCATTCAGCGTTGCCAGGGTCGCGGCATCGTCATTGACCGCGCGCAGCAGCACCGCCTGATTGAGCAGGGTGATGCCGGCAGCGGCCAGCCGGCGCAGCGCTGCGATCACCGAAGCGTCGATTTCCTGGGGATGATTGGCGTGCGTCACCAGCACCACCGGCCACGGGCAGCCGCTGAGCAGCGCCAGCAAGCCATCATCAATCCGCTCGGGCAGGACGATTGGCTGGCGGCTGTGAATGCGCAGGCGGCGCAGCTGTGGCAGATGCGCCAGTGCGGCCAGTATTTCACCCAGGCGCCGGTCGGACAGCGACAGCGGATCACCACCGCTGAGGATCACTTCGTGAATGTCCGGATCGGCGCGCAGATAAGCCAGCGCCGTGCTCCAGTGGCCAGCGCCGCTGTGCTGCCCGGCATAGGGAAATTCGCGGCGGAAGCAGTAGCGGCAGTGCACCGCGCAGGCGCCAGTGACCATGAGCAGCGCCCGGCCGTGGTATTTATGCAGCAGGCCCGGCGCTGCCAGGGCTGCGTGCTCGCCGACCGGATCAGCGATAAAACCGGGCCTCTCGGCCAGCTCGGCATCAAGTGGCAGGACCTGGCGCAGCAGCGGATCGGCAGGATCGCCACGCCGCATCCGGGCGACGAAACCGCGTGGCACGCGCAGCGCGAAGCGGGCCGCCGCCGCAGTCGCCGCCGGCAACAGCGCCGGGTCGAGTTCCAGTACTCGCAGCAGCTCCGCCGGATCGGTGATGGCCTGAGCCAGTTCGCGCTGCCAGAGCGCCACCTGACGCAGGGTCGACTTTGCCGTTATCATAGATTCCTTTTTGATCCCACGTTCACAATTCAGGCGGGTTTGGCATGGCAACTTATAGTACCAACGAATTCAAGAGCGGGCTGAAGATCATGATGGATGGCGACCCTTATGCCATCGTCGAGAATGAGTTCGTTAAGCCCGGCAAGGGCCAGGCCTTCAACCGGGTCAAGGTGCGCAATCTGAAGAGCGGCCGGGTGATTGAGCGCACCTTCAAGTCGGGCGATACCGTCGAGGGCGCCGACGTGGTCGATGTTGAATTGCAGTATCTCTACAGCGACGGCGAATACTGGCATTTCATGGACCCGCAGAGCTACGAACAGCTCACCGCCGACGCTGCCGCCATGGGCGATTGCGCCAAATGGCTGAAAGAAGAAGCGCTGTGTCAGGTAACGCTGTGGAACGGCGCACCGCTGAGCGTGGCCCCGCCCAATTTCGTGATCATGACCATCATCGAGACCGATCCGGGCCTGCGCGGCGATACCTCCGGCGGCGGCGGCAAGCCGGCGACCCTGGAAACCGGCGCGGTGGTGCGCGTGCCGCTGTTCGTGCAGAGCGGCGAGGTGATCAAGGTCGATACCCGCACCGGCGAATACGTCTCCCGGGTCAAGGAATAACGCCGCTGCCGTGGCAATCCGTTTTCCCGTCGATTCCCCGTCGATAACGCCGCTGGAGCGCACACGATGACACCCTATACGATCAACGATCTTGAGCATGCGGATACTAACCACGCAATCCAGGTGGCGGACCGGATCTGGTGGGTGGGGCATCGGCAGGAAAACGATATTTTTCAATGCCACGTCTACCTGCTGGAGCAGGGTGATCAGTCGGTGCTGTTCGACCCCGGTTCGCAGCTCACCTTCCGGCACACCCTGCGCAAGGTCGAGGAAATCATCCCCTTTTCGGCGATTCGCTACTTCGTCTGCCATCATCAGGACCCGGATATCACCGGCGCACTGCCGCTGATCGACCAGTTGATCAGTCGCGACGATGCCCTGCTGGTGACGCACTGGCGTACGCAGATGCTGGTCAAGCATTACGGTCTGAATCTGCCGTTCTGGCTGGTCGATGCGCACGACTGGACGCTGGAACTGCAGGATCGGCGCCTGGACTTCGTCTTTACCCCCTACGCGCATTTCCCCGGGGCGATCTGCAGCTTTGATCCGGTGTCGCGGGTGCTGTTTTCCAGCGACCTGTTTGGCGGCCTGACCCCGGAGTTTTCCCTGGTTGCGCAGGACGAGAACTACTTCGAGGCGCTGCGGCCTTTCCACGAGCATTACATGCCCAGCCGCGACATTCTCGGCTATGCGCTGCGCTCGATTGAGAAACACCCGGTGCGCCTGATCGCACCGCAGCACGGTTCGATCATTCCCGAGCATCTGGTCACGTTCATGATCGAGAAGCTCAAGACCCTGGAATGCGGCCTGTATCTGATTGCCCGCGGCAATACCGATATCCAGAAGCTGTCGCAGCTGAACCAGACCTTGCGCGATATCACCAAGACCATGCTGGTCTATCGCGATTTTCGCGATATCGCCGGCAGCCTGCTCGATATTACCCAGCGCTTTTTGCCGGCGCTCTCGCTGGAATTCTATGCCCGGCTCGACGGCGGGCGGGTTCTGCACCTGTCGCCCGAGAGCCGTTATCGTGGCATCGAGGCGGAGCCGCCGCTGGCAGTCGCGCGGATTCTGGATCTGGATCACAAGCAGTGGCGCGAGCTGAATGCTGCGGGCGCGGCCGACAGCTTCATCCTGGCCAGCGATTCCAGCATCGGGCCGTCCCTGACCCTGCCGCTGTTTGACCCGGAGCGCGGCACGGCGCAGGCGGTGGCGATCATTCACCTCAGCGCCCCGGCCAGTTCGACCGAGGAACTGCAGCAGGTGGTCGAACAGATGAGCGTGCCGCTGCAGGTCGCGGTGGAGCGCGAGGTGATCTATCGCCAGCTCGACCTGGAGCGGCAGCGCATCTACGAGCGCTCGATCCGTGACCCGCTCACCGGGCTGTTCACCCGTATCTATATGCAGGAAGTGGTGCAGCGCCTGTGCGAGATTCAGGATCGCAACCCCGGCAATCCGGTGGCGATGCTGATGATCGATATCGACCACTTCAAGAGCATCAACGATACCTATGGCCACAATCAGGGCGATGTGGTGTTGCGTCAGGTGGCCGCTGCCCTGATCGAGGGCGTGCGCAGCAGCGATATCCCGGTGCGTCTTGGCGGTGAGGAATTCGCAGTCTTCGCGGTCGGCGAGGCGGTGGCGCATATCACGCTTTTTGCTGAACGGCTGCGGGCGCGCATCGCGGCGCTGCGCTTTGCCGAGCCGATGGCCGATCGCGTGGTGACGGTGAGCATCGGCGTGGCGGTGCGCCAGCCGCGCGAGGCCCTGCTGGACCTGATCCAGCGTGCCGACATGGCGCTGTACGGGGCGAAGAACGGCGGCCGCAATCAGGTGTGCGCGGCGCCCGCGCCGCTGTTGCACGCGCGGCACGCCTGAGCGATGCCTCCGGTCGATACGGCGTGGCGGCCGAGCGCCTGCTGGGACACGCTGCGCCTGCGCGCTGCGCTGCTGGCTGCGATTCGCGCCTTCTTCGCCGCGCGCGCCGTGCTGGAAGTGGAAACGCCGCTGCTGTCGGCGGCGGCGATCAGCGATCCGCATCTGGACAGTTTCGCCACGGTCTATCACGGTCCTGGGCCGCGCCATGGCCGGACGCTGTATTTGCACACCTCGCCGGAATTCCCGATGAAGCGGCTGCTGGCGGCGGGCAGCGGTTGCATCTATCAGATCACGCGCGTGTTTCGCGATGGTGAAGCCGGCCGCCGCCATAATCCCGAATTCACCCTGCTGGAATGGTACCGGCTTGGCTTTGACCATCACCGGCTGATGGACGAAGTGGCTGAACTGGTCACCCTGCTGTTGGCCGGGCGGCTGCCATTGGCGGCGGCGGAGCGGCTCAGCTATCGGGAGATTTTTCAGCGCCATCTGGGTGTGGACCCACACCGGAGCACGGTGGCGGAACTGGCGGCCTGTGCCGAGCGCGCCGGGATCTCGATTCCGCCTGGCATGCCGGACGATGCGGTCGATCCCTGGCTGGATTTGCTGCTGACCCAGTGCATCGAGCCGCATCTGGGGCAGGGTCGCCTGACTTTCGTGTACGACTATCCGGCTTCGCAGGCGGCGCTGGCCCGGCTGCGGCCGGATGATCCCCCGCTGGGCGAGCGCTTCGAGCTGTATCTGCACGGTGTTGAACTGGCCAACGGCTTCCACGAACTGGGCGATGCCGCCGAGCAGCGCCGCCGCTTCATGCAGGAAAACGCGGCACGGCAGGCGCAAGGACAGGCGCCGGTGCCGCTGGATGAGCATCTGCTGGCGGCACTGGCCGCAGGTTTACCGGCCTGCGCCGGGGTAGCGCTGGGCTTTGACCGGCTGGTGATGCTGGCGACCGGCGCGACCGCGCTGGATGCGGTGCTGGCTTTTCCCTTCGATCGCGCCTGAGTTGCGCCCGGGTAGCGGATCACGCCGCGCCGGCTGTCCGCGTCACCTTGCCCAGCCGCCGGCCCATGCGCAGAGTTGCGCCGGCGCGGATCTCATTCTCCCAGCGCACCGCGCCCGGTCCGAACAGCACGATCACCGTCGAACCCATGTTGAAACGGCCCATTTCGGCACCGCGCGCCAACTGCACCGCGCCATCGCCGCTGCGGGGATAATCCCAGCGGCGCACAGTCGTGCCCAGCGGCGGCGTGATCGCCCCGGCCCACACCGTTTCGATCGAGGCGACATTGATCGCGCCGACCAGCACCAGCGCCATCGGCCCGGCGGCGGTCTCGAATACGGTCACCACCCGCTCGTTGCGCGCGAACAGCTCCGGCACCACGCGGGTGGTCAGGGGCGACACGCTGAACAGCCTGCCGGGAATATGCAGCATGGTGCGCAACTGACCGGCCAGCGGCATGTGAATGCGGTGATAGTCGCGCGGCGACAGATACAGCGTCGCGAAGCTGCCATTCTGGAAGGGCTGCGCCAGTTGCCCATCGCCGCCGAGCAGCGCTGTGAGCGAGAACAGGCGCCCCTTGGCCTGCAACAGGGTATCGACATCAGCCGTGCCGGCCTGACTGACCGCGCCATCCACCGGACAGCACAGCGCCCGCTCACCGCTGGTCAGCGGCCGGGCGCCGGGACGGAGCGGGCGCGTGAAGAAGGCGTTGAAATCGGCATAGGCGCGCGGGTTCGGCTCCAGCGCCTCGCTCAGATCCACCCGGAAATGACGGCTGAAACCGCGGATCAGCGCATCCTTGAACCAGGGTGCGCGAACCCGCGTCACCCGATAGGTCAGGGTGGTCAGCAGGCGCTGCGGCAACAGATACTGCGGCAGGTTGCGCAGCCGCTCGCCCAGGCTGACTGAGGCAAGGTGCGCCACGGGAGTAGGGTTGGGCGCGACGGGGTTCGACATGGAGTAGTCCTTTTGTTCTAGGGCAACGGTTTTTTCCAAGGCCCGCGCAGCATACCAAAAACCGCTCCGGTACCCGGTCGATCCGCAAACCAGTAGAATGCACGGCATTCCATCGCAGTGCTTTCCTTACCCGCCCAGGCTTTGAGATTCCATGACCAGCCACGACGTCCTGCCCTATCTGGATACCATCCGCGACTTGATCCGCTGGGGTGCCAGCCGCATGAACGAGGTCGGCCTGCACTTTGGCCACGGCACCGATAATGCCCTTGATGAAGCGGCGGCTCTGGTGCTGCACGCCTTGCACCTGCCGCCGGATCTACAATCCGACTATTTCCAGGCGCGGCTGACGCCACCGGAAAAGCAGGCCGCGCTGCGCCTGTTGGAGCGGCGTGTCAGTGAGCGCCGGCCGGCCGCCTATCTGACCCAGCGCGCCTGGTTCATGGGTCTGCCGTTCTATGTCGATGAGCGGGTGCTGGTGCCGCGCTCGCCGCTGGCCGAGCTGATCGAACGCCAGTTCGCGCCCTGGCTGACCGGCAGCCATGCCGTGAACAGCATTCTCGATCTGGGCACCGGCAGCGGCTGCATCGGCATCGCCTGCGCCTACGCCTTCCCCGAGGCGCGGGTCGATCTGGTCGATATCTCCGCCGATGCTCTGGAGGTGGCGCGGCGCAATGTCGCCGAGCATGGCCTGGAAGAGCAGGTCGAGGTGATCCAGTCCGACCTGTTTTCGGCGCTCAAGGGCCGCCGCTATGATCTGATCATCAGCAACCCGCCCTACGTCGCGCAGGCCGAGCTCGATGCCCTGCCAGCCGAATATCACTATGAGCCGCGCCTGGGCCTGGCCGCCGGCATTGCCGGACTGGACGTGGTGGTGGAGATTCTCAGCGAAGCCGCCGATTACCTGGCGCCAGAGGGCCTGCTGATCGTCGAGGTCGGTGATGCCCAGTATGCGCTGAGCGATGCCTTTCCCGAGGCACCGTTCACCTGGCTGGAGTTCGAGCGCGGCGGCCAGGGCGTGTTTCTGCTCAACGCCGCGCAATTGCGCCGCTTCTGAGGAAGAGTCATGGATACCACGCTCGTCTTCGATCCGGCCCTGATCAGCAAGTATGACAAGGCCGGGCCGCGCTACACCTCCTACCCGACCGCCGTGCAGTTTCACGATGGCTTTGGCGCCAGCGAGTATGAAGCGCAGGCGCGGGCCAGCAATGCCAGCGGCCGGCCGCTGTCGCTGTATCTGCATATCCCGTTCTGTGACACGGTGTGCTTTTACTGCGCCTGCAACAAGATCGTCACCAAGAATCGGCGCCATGCCGCACCGTATCTTGACCACCTGCAGCGCGAGATTGCCCTGCAGGGCGCGCTGTTCGACCGCGAGCGACCGGTGACCCAGCTGCACTGGGGTGGCGGGACGCCGACCTTTATCAGCGCTGCCGAGATGCGCGCGCTGATGCGGTTCACCGGCGCGCATTTCCGCCTGCTGGACGACGACCGTGGCGAGTACTCGATCGAAGTCGATCCGCGTGAGACCGATGGCGGCACGATTGCCCTGCTGCGTGAGCTGGGCTTTAACCGGCTGAGCCTGGGCGTGCAGGATTTCGATCCGGCGGTGCAAAAGGCGGTCAATCGCCTGCAGTCGCCCGAACTGACCCTGGGTGTGATGGAGGCCGCGCGCCGCGAGGGCTTCAAGTCGATCAGCGTCGATCTGATTTATGGCCTGCCGCTGCAGAGCGTGGCCAGCTTTGGCCGCACGGTGGAGGCGATCATCGAGCAGTCGCCGGACCGGATTTCGGTGTTCAACTACGCCCATCTGCCCGAGCTGTTCAAGACCCAGCGGCAGATCGATGCCGCCGCGCTGCCGGCGCCCGTGGTGAAGCTGGAGATTCTTGGCCGGGTGATCGAACGGCTGACCGCTGCCGGCTACGTCTATATCGGCATGGACCACTTTGCCAAGCCCGACGATGAGCTGGCGCGGGCGCAGCAGGCCGGCACCCTGTACCGCAATTTCCAGGGCTACAGCACCCATGCCGATTGCGACCTGATCGGGCTGGGCGCGACCTCGATCGGCATGCTAGGCGACAGCTACAGCCAGAATCTCAAAGGGCTGGAGGAGTATTACGCACGCATCGATGCCGGCCAGTTGCCGGTGTTTCGCGGCGTGCGCCTGGATGGCGATGACCGCTTGCGGCGGGCGGTGATCACCGCGCTGATCTGCCATTTCAGCCTGGAATTCGCCGCCATCGAGCGCCAGTACGGCATCGTGTTTGGCGACTATTTCGCTGCTGAACTGGCGGCGCTGGCCGAGCTGCAGTCGGATGGACTGCTGGCCGTGTCGGCAAGCGGCATCCGGGTGCTGCCGCCGGGCCGGTTGCTGATTCGCAACATCTGCATGGCGTTTGATCGCTACCTGCGCGAACAGGGCCAGCGCCGTTTTTCCAAGGTCATCTAATCGGTCGTTTTTTTCCGCTCTGGCTTGTTCTCACGGGGAATTTGGTTAATTCTTTACCGGTTACGCGTCCGAGGCGACGCGGGCAGTCATGTAAAGCCATCTCACGAGGAGAGGAATCGCCCGATGAATACCTTCAGCCGTAGTGTCCTGAGCGCCGCCGTCGGTGCGGTTATCCTGGGTCTGGGTGGTCTGGCGCAGGCCGCCGATGTGATCAAGATTGCCGTGGCTGGCCCGATTACCGGCCCGGTCGCCCAGTATGGCGACATGCAGATGATCGGCGCCAAGATGGCGGTCGAGCAGATCAATGCCAAGGGCGGCGTCAATGGCAAGAAACTGGAAGCGGTGCTGATCGACGACGTGTGCGAGCCCAAGCAGGCGGTCGCCGTCGCCAACCAGATCGTCAACCAGAAGATCAAGTATGTGGTTGGCCACCTGTGCTCCGGCTCCACCCAGCCCGCCTCCAAGCTGTACGAGGAGGAAGGCATCCTCATGATCACCCCGGCCGCCACCAACCCGGCCATCACCCAGCAGGGCTACAAGATGGTGTTTCGCACCATCGGCACCGATGACCAGCAGGGCCCGACCGCCGGCAAGTACATCGCCACCCAGGTCAAGCCCAAGAAGCTGGCGATCCTGCATGACAAGCAGCAGTACGGCGAAGGCATCGCCAAGGAAGTGAAGAAGACCGTCGAGGCCGCCGGCATGAAGCCGGTGCTGTTCGAGGGCATCAACAAGGGTCAGACCGATTTCTCCGCCCTGATCACCAAGATGAAGAAGGAGGGCGTCGATTTCGTCTATTACGGCGGCTATCCCCCGGAACTGGGTCTGCTGCTGCGCCAATCGCGCGAGCAGGGCTTTGACGCCAAGTACATGGGTCCGGAAGGCGTCGGCAACAAGGACATCAGCGCCATCGCCGGCCCGGCCTCGGAAGGGCTGCTGGTCACGCTGCCGGCTGATTTCAGCACCGATCCGGCCAATGCCGAACTGGTCGCCGCCTTCAAGGCCAAGAACCAGGACGCCAGCGGCCCGTTCGTGATGCCGTCCTACGCGGCAGTGGAAATCATCACCGACGCCATCAAGGGCGCCAAGACCGAGGATCCGGTCAAGCTGGCCGAATACATCCGCAAGAACAGCTTCCAGACCCCGATCGGCAAGGTCGCGTTCAAGGAAAATGGCGACCTCAAGGAATTCGTGTTCGTGATTTTCGCGTGGCACGCCGACGCCACCAAGACGCCAGTCAAGTAATCCATGAGTCCGGGTTGAGGGGTCAGGGGTGAGGCGCAAGCGCGTCTCGCGCCCACCCCTCAGGTTTCACGCATCCCCCCTCACCTTGCAGACGCGGCGCCCATGTCCGGTTTCTCCATCCTCGAATTCATCCAGCAGATCATCAACGGTCTGACCCTGGGCAGCATCTACGCCCTGATCGCCATCGGCTACACCATGGTGTACGGCATCATCGGCATGATCAACTTCGCCCATGGCGAGATTTATATGATCGGCGCCTATGTCGGCCTGCTGGTCATCACCGTGCTTGGCCTGCTCGGCGTAGACAGCATCTCGCTGATCCTGCTGGCCACGCTGGCCATCAGCATCCTGGTCACCGGTTCCTATGGCTGGACGGTGGAACGGCTCGCCTACCGGCCCCTGCGCGGCAGCCCGCGCCTGGTGCCGCTGATCTCGGCCATCGGCGTGTCGATCTTCCTGCAGAACTATGTACAGCTCGGCCAGGGCGCCCGCGATGTGTCGATGCAGCCGGTGCTGACCGGTGGCTGGCGCTTCGGGCCGGAAGGCGACTTTCAGGTCTATCTGTCCTACATGCAGGTGCTGATTGCGGTGGTTACCGTGTCCTTCATGACCGGCCTGACCCTGTTTATTGGCCGCTCGCGCATGGGGCGTGCCTGCCGCGCCTGCTCTGAGGATCGCGCCATGGCCAACCTGCTCGGCATCGATACCGACCGGGTGATTGCCCTGACCTTTGTGCTGGGCGCGGCGCTGGCGGCGGTGGCTGGGGTCCTGGTGTCGATGTATTACGGCCTGGTCAATCCTTTCATCGGTTTCATTGCCGGGCTGAAAGCCTTTACCGCTGCGGTGCTCGGCGGCATCGGCAGCATTCCCGGGGCGATGCTCGGCGGGGTGGTGCTGGGGCTGGCGGAAAGCTTCGCCTCAGCCTATCTGCAAACCGAATACAAGGACGTGGTGGCCTTTGGTCTGCTGATTGGCGTGCTGCTGGTACGACCGACCGGCCTGCTGGGCCGCCCCGACGTGGAAAAGGTGTAAGCCATGCGCCGTGTACTGCCTGGAGCCCTGTTGTCGGCGGTGCTGACCGCCGTGCTGCTGATTCCGATTCTTGGCCTGCGCGTCCATGTCGATGGCATCAACGTTTCGCTGAATCGCACGCCGACCCCGGTGATTGTCGCGGTGATCATCGTGTTCCTGTTGCGGCTGTTTGAAGCGCCGCTGCGGCACCTGTGGGACCGTGTGCATCTGGCGGCGTTTTACCGTGACAGTGCCCTGAGCAGCACCCTGGGCCAGATGCGCCAGCAGGCGCGCTGGCAGCGACTGTTCTGGATGCTGCTACTGGCGGCGGCGCTGATCTGGCCGTTCACCGCCTCGCGCGGCGCGGTGGACGTGATGACCCTGGCGCTGATCTACGTCATGCTCGGCCTGGGGTTGAATATCGTGGTCGGCTTCGCGGGCCTGCTGGTGCTCGGCTATGCCGCCTTTTATGCGGTTGGCGCCTATACCTACGCGCTGCTGGCCCAGCAGTTTGGTCTGTCGTTCTGGTTGAGCCTGCCGGTGGCCGGAGCGCTGGCGGCGCTGACCGGCTTTTTGCTCGGCATGCCGGTGCTGCGCCTGCGCGGGGATTACCTGGCCATTGTCACGCTCGGTTTTGGCGAGATCATCCGCCTGTTGCTCAATAACCTGAATGTGCTTACCGGCGGTCCGGACGGCATCGGCAACATTCCGCGACCGACCCTGCTTGGCCTGGAGTTCAGCCGGCGCGCCAAGGAAGGCGGCACTACCTTTCACGAGTTTTTCGGCCTGGACTACAGCGGCGACTATGGGGTGATTTTCCTCTATCTGCTCGGTCTGGCGCTGGTGCTGCTGATTTTGTTCGTGATCAACCGGCTGTTGCGCATGCCACTGGGCCGGGCCTGGGAGGCACTGCGCGAGGATGAAATCGCCTGCCGTTCGCTGGGCCTGAATCCGACGCGGATCAAACTGTCGGCATTGGCGCTGAGTGCGGCCTTCGCCGGTCTGGCCGGAGCCTTTTTCGCTGCCCGCCAGGGCCATATCAACCCGGAATCCTTCACCTTCATCGAATCAGCGATGGTGCTGGCGATCGTGGTGCTGGGCGGCATGGGTTCACAGCTTGGCGTCATGCTGGCGGCGATCGCGATCACCGCCCTGCCGGAACTGGCGCGCGAGTTTGACGAATACCGGATGCTGGCCTTTGGCCTGGTGATGGTGCTGATGATGATCTGGCGGCCGCAGGGTCTGCTGCCCGCTGCCCGTCCCGAACTGCAACTGCCGGAACACGCGGAGGCAATGCGATGAGCCCGGACCTGGCCAAGACCACTCCTGCCACGGGTGCGGCGCCGCTGCTGCAGGTACGCGATCTGAGCATGCGCTTTGGCGGTTTGCTGGCTGTAGATGGTGTGCAGTTCGATGTGCTGCCGGATCAGATTTTCGCCATCATCGGCCCGAATGGCGCCGGCAAGACCACGGTGTTCAATTGCGTCGGCGGCTTCTATCGGCCCACCACCGGCAGTGTGGTGCTGGATGGTCAGCCGATCCACCATCTGCCCAGCCATCGCATTGCCCGCCAGGGACTGGTGCGCACCTTTCAGAATGTGCGCCTGTTCAAGACCATGACCGTGGTCGAGAACCTGCTGATCTCGCAGCACGCCCAACTGGAAACCGGGCTGCTGGCTGGGCTGTTCAAGACGCCCCGCTATCGCCGCGCCGAGGCCGAGGCATTGGACCGGGCCGCGTTCTGGCTGGAAAAGGTTGGGCTGCTGGCGGTCGCTAACCGCGAGGCCGGCAACCTGGCCTACGGGCAACAGCGCCGCCTGGAGATCGCCCGCTGCATGATCACTCACCCCAAGCTGCTCATGCTCGACGAGCCGGCCGCGGGCCTGAATCCGCAGGAAACCCGCGATCTGGATCGGTTGATCAACGAACTGCGCGCTGAACATGGCGTAGCGGTGCTGCTGATCGAACATGACATGAGTCTGGTCATGGGCATTTCCGACCGCATCCTGGTCATGGAATACGGTCGGCCCATCGCCACCGGTACGCCTGCGGAGATTCGCAGTAATCCCAAGGTGATCAAGGCGTATCTGGGAGAAGAGTGATGATGCTGAAACTGGAAAAGGTCCACACCTTCTATGGCCAGATCGAGGCGCTCAAGGGTGTGTCGCTGGATGTGCATCCCGGCGAGATCGTCACCCTGATTGGCGCCAATGGCGCCGGCAAGAGCAC
>DAITNL010000010.1:0-11918 GCA_036834665.1 Candidatus Competibacteraceae bacterium
AGGAATCTACGTTCGGCGTGCGCTGCTATGAGGAGTTGCCGGCCAATGCGCGGGCATACTTGCAGCGTATCGCTGAATTGACCGATACGCCGATCGATATTATTTCCACCGGTCCGGATCGGGCTGAAACCATCGTGATGCGTGATCCGTTCGCGGCCTGATCGTTGCGCGGTGCCTGCTGGCCCGGATGGGGCAGGCGCCGCAGGACTGGATGCAGTGGCATCGATTGTCGAGCGGCAACGAAAAAAGCCCGATCTTTCGATCGGGCCTTTCGCGAATCTGGTGCCGAAGAGAGGACTTGAACCTCCACTGGGTTTCCCCAACTAAGACCTGAACCTAGCGCGTCTACCAATTCCGCCACTTCGGCTTGTCTTTCCGTCGTCCGGGTTACCGTGGCGACGGGTGCGGACTATACGGATTGGCCCGAAGCCTGTCAATATCTCCATTTTACTTTTTTGCAAACGGATGACTGCAATACCCATGAGTTCAAAAAAACGCGCTTCCTGGCGTCAGATGGATCCCTTCCTGACACGGGAACAAGAAAAATACGGCGGCCGGGCCGCGCCTAGCCGTGAATTTATCCTCCAGCATCTCGAAGAGCGCGGCATGCCGCTGACCCTGGAGGAGCTCTGCGCTGAATGGCAGATGGACGACGCCTGGGAGGTGGATGCCCTAGCGCGGCGCCTGCGGGCGATGGTGCGCGACGGGCAGTTGATGCGCAACCGCCGCGAGGGCTATGGCCCGGTCACCAAGATGAACCTGGTTACCGGCCGCGTGGTCGGTCATGCCGAAGGCCACGGTTTCCTGATCCCGGACGAGGGTGGCGACAGCCTGTTCCTGTCGCCGCGGCAAATGCGTCAACTGCTGCATGGCGATCGGGCGGTGGTGCGGGTGATCGGTGTCGACTATCGCGGCCGCCGCGAAGGCGCACTGGTCGAGGTGCTGGAACGCAACACCGAAACCGTGGTGGGGCGGCTGTGCGAGGAACGGGGCGTCTGCTTCGTCATCCCCGATAATAAGCGCATCAATCAGGACATCATCGTCCCCGCCGACAGCCGGGGCGAGGCCCGCGCCGGGCAGATCGTCATTGCCGAACTGATCGAGCAGCCGAGCGCACACAGCCGGCCGCTTGGCCGGGTCAAGGAGGTGCTCGGCGAGCACATGGCCCCGGGCATGGAAATCCGCATTGCCATCGCCAGCCATGGCATTCCCGTCGATTGGCCCGCTGCCGCCCTTGCCGAAGCCCAGCGCTTTGGCGATCAGGTGCCGGAGGCGGCGCTGGCCGGGCGCTGGGATTTGCGCAGTACGCCACTGCTGACGATCGACGGGATCACCGCGCGCGATTTTGACGATGCGGTTTACTGTGAGCGGCGCGGCGCCAACTGGCGGCTGCTGGTGGCGATCGCCGACGTGTCCTGGTATGTGCGTCCCGGTACGGCGCTGGATCAGGAGGGCCGCAAGCGCGGCAACTCGGTGTATTTTCCGGACCGGGCCATTCCGATGCTTCCCGAGGCGCTGTCCAACGGCCTGTGCTCGCTCAAGCCCCAGGTTGACCGGTTGTGCATGGTCTGCGAGATGACCATCAGCGCCGAGGGCCGCATCATCCGCTCGCGCTTTGCCGAGGCGGTGATGCGCTCCCACGCTCGCCTGACTTATGACACAGTGGCGGCCATCGTTGCCGAGCGTGATCCGGCGCTGCGTGCCGAATATGCCGCACTGGTGCCGCATCTGGATCGCCTGCACGAGCTTTACCAGGTGCTGCGTATCGGTCGCGAGCAGCGCGGGGCGATGGACTTTGATACCCAGGAAACCCTGATTGAGTACGGTGCCGATCGCAAGATTGAGCGCATCCTGCCGACCGAGCGCAATGATGCCCATCGCCTGATCGAGGAGTGCATGATCGCGGCCAACGTCGCTGCGGCGCGCTTCCTGCAGCGGCACAAGATGCCCGGCCTGTACCGGATTCACGATGGTCCGAGCGAAGACCGTTTGAATAAGCTGCGCGCCTTCCTCGGCGAGCTCGGTCTGGGGCTGGGCGGCGGCGATAAGCCCACGCCACTGGATTACACCCGTCTGCTGGAACGGGTCCAGGAACGGCCGGATGCCCATCTGATCCAGACGGTGATGCTGCGCTCGCTGGCGCAGGCGGTCTACAGCCCCGGCAACAGCGGCCACTTTGGCCTGGCGCTGGAAGCCTACGCGCATTTCACCTCACCGATCCGCCGCTATCCCGATCTGCAGGTGCACCGGGCCATCCGCCATATCCTGCAGGGTGGCAAGGCCAGTGATTTCAGCTACGGCCACGCCGATCTGGTTGGGCTGGGCGAACATTGCTCAATGACCGAGCGCCGCGCCGATGAAGCGGTGCGCGATGCCGTGGAATGGCTCAAGTGCGAGTTCATGCTCGACAAGGTCGGGCAGATCTTCGATGGCATCATCACTACGGTCACGGCCTTTGGTCTGTTCATCGAGCTGCGTGGCCTGTTTGTCGAGGGCTTGGTGCACGTCACCTCCTTGCGCAATGATTATTACCAGTTCGATCCGGTCGGGCATCGCCTGCACGGCGAACGCTCCGGACAGGTCTACCGGCTCGGCGATGGTTTGCGGGTGCGGGTGACGCGGGTGGATCTGGACGAGCGCAAGATTGATTTCGAACCGGTCGAGGGTGAGCAGCGCGAAGGTGAGCGCCGCGAGGGCGGGCGGCGCAATCGCTGGAATCGCAGCCGGCGCAAAAAGGAGAACGGCGCGTGAGCGAGGAGCTGATCTACGGGATGCACGCAGTGGCGGCGGCCCTGAAATATGAACCAGAGCAGCTGCGCGGGCTGTGGGTGGAACGGCGGCGCCACGATGCGCGCATGCAGGCACTGCTGGATGAGGCGACGGGCCATGGCATTCCGCTGCATCTGGTCGACCGGGCGGAACTGGACCGCATGAGCGGCGGCGCGCGCCATCAGGGCATCGTAGCCCGCCTGGCGTTGCGTGCGTCCAGCCATGACGAGGCCGATGTGCCGGGACTGCTGGCGGCGGCTTCCGGGCCAGCGCTGCTGCTGGTCCTGGATGGTGTGCAGGATCCGCATAACCTCGGTGCCTGCCTGCGCAGCGCAGCGGCGGCTGGGGTACATGCAGTGATCGCTCCCGCTGATCGGGCTGCCGGGCTGAATGCGACGGTGCGTAAGGTAGCCTGTGGCGGCGCCGAGATCGTGCCCTTCATCGCGGTGACCAATCTGGCGCGGACGTTGCGCGAGTTGCAGGCGCTGGGTGTATGGCTGGTGGGCGCGGCTGGTGAGGCGGAACAGGACCTGTACGCGGTCGATTTCACTGTGCCAACCGCGATTGTGCTCGGTGCGGAGGAAAAGGGTCTGCGCCGGCTGACCCGCGAGCTCTGCGATCATCTGGCGCGGATTCCGCTGGCCGCCGACAGTGTGGAAAGCCTGAACGTGTCGGTGGCAGCGGGCATCTTCCTGTTCGAGGCCCGCCGTCAGCGCTGTTTCGCGTAGCGGGTCATTTCCAGATAACCCTGGCCGCTGACCGGTGTCGCGCCGGCGTGGCCCCGGACGCTGACCGCGCCTTCCCAGTAACGCACAGTCAGGCGCATTTCCTGATCGGCAAGCGTGGGAGTCACGGTCAGATCAAGGGCCTCGGCAGGCACGCGCAAGCGCCAGCCGGCAGGATAGGTATCACCGGTATGGGGGCTGGTCCAGTTGTCCAGCGCCTGCAGGTTGACCGCATCGCCGGGTAGACGGCGCGTCTGGCCATCGGCGGCTACCAGCACGCCACTGCTGAATGGATCGCTGCTGCCGTCCTGGCGTCGCAGCCGGTAGAACATCAGCTCACGGCCATCGTCCAGTTGCAGCGCAAACCAGTCCCAGCCGCTTTGGTCGGGACCCAGGGCGCTGGTGCTCCACTCGCGATCCAGCCAACTGCTGCCGCTGACCGTGAACTGCTGGGCACCAATCTGCACCGTGCCGGCAGTGGGCATCCGGGTGTAGGAGTAGTAGTAGGAGGCATTGCCCGGCTCGGCGCTTTTCTGGCTCAGGCCCTGATCGCCCTGCAGGACCATCGGCTTGCCCGCAGCCAGGCGCAGATCCAGGGCCAGATCGCCTTGCCGGGCGCGCAGCCGCAGCGGCAGGAACTCCACGCTCACGCTGGCCAGTTCCCAGTCCTCCAGCCAGACCCGAAACGGCTCGGCCTGCGCTCCGGCTAAACCGAGCGCGTCACGACTGAAGCGCTCGAAGCCCTCATGGCGCCGGCCGGCAACATCAGTCAGCGCGAAATGACCCATGTAGACCTGCTGGGTGCGCCAAGCGGAATCAGCCGCTGGTGGCGTCGGACTCAGGGCGATGCGGAACAGGGTTAACTGGTAGCCAAATGTGCGGCCACGCTCATCGCTCAGGTTGCCGGTCACATACCACCATTCGTTGCGAAAGTCCGGATGGGGACCGTGATCGGCGGGGAAGTGGAACGGTCGGGGTGCGTGCGCACGGCTGTAGCCTGCACTGTCAGCGTTGCCGAGCGCGCTTGCCACACTCAGACCCGTATTGGGCGTCGAGTCAGCCGGCTTGCGCAGATAGGCAGCAGTCATCAGCGCCATGCCGAGCGCGATGAGGATCAGACTCAAAAGTCGATAGTTCTTCATATACCATCATCTTTCAGTAAGGGCGATCGTGGAACGCTAAAGCCCGCAACCACGCACAGGCTACTCGGCACGCAACGCCTCGGCCGGCCGGGTACGGGTCATGCGCCAGATCGGATACAGCCCGGCCAGCAGCGCGGCCAGGATCGCCAGAACCAGGGTTTCCAGCAGCAGCAGCGGATCGACCTCGAACGGCAGGCTCCAGCCAAACGCCCGCCGATTGATACTAAAGATCAGCACCGCCGCCAGCAGCAGACCCACCGGCAAGGCCAGCAGACCGGCGATGGCGCCGATAAAGCCGGTTTGCAGCGACACCAGACCACCGATTTCGGCAGCACTCATCCCGGTCGCGCGCAGCACGGCGAATTCCCGCGCCCGCTCCAGCTGCAGCGCCAGCAGCGCGCTCAGCACACCCACCACCGCGACCAGAATCGCCAGCAGGCGCAGCACCTGAGTGATGGTGAACGTGCGGTCGAAAATATCCAGAGTAAAGGCCTGAATATCGCGATTGGAACGGATCACCAGGGCCTGCACCGTGCCAAGACGCTCCAGCAGCCGTTGCCGCAGTACGCGCGGCTCGACGCCGGGCGCGGCAAAAACCGCTGCTGAACCGATGCTGGCATCCTGCCAGGCGCGGGCATAAGCCGCATGGTGCAGCAGGATCCGCCCATGTTCGGAACCGTAGTCGAGAAAAATCCCAGCGATCGGGAAGGAGCGCAGCCCGGTCGCTGTGGTCAGTTGCAGATGATCACCGACCCGCAACTGGCGTCGATAGGCGAGCGGCTCGGAAATCAGCACCGCCGCGCCGGACTGGAAAGCGGCCCAGGCATGGGCCGGGTCACCGGCGATCAGGTGATAACCGGCCTGCGCCGCTGGGGCCAGTTCTGCCGCGACCAGGGTCACGGGCCGGCCATCCAGATCAAGCGGCACGGCGTGGTAGCTGGAGACCGCGGCCACACCCGGCGTGGTCCGCAGAATGGCCAGCACCGCTGGATCCAGATGCGCCTTATTCGCGCTGCCATCCTCGATGCCCGGAGGCGCCAGATACAGATCGGCGTTCAGCAGGTCGTTGACCCAGATCGCCACCCCGCCGCGAAAACTGTCCACCATCACCCCGACGCCTACTGTGGTGGCGAAGGCGACCATCAGCGCCGCCACTGCTACGCCGGTGCGGCTAAGATGACGGGCGGCATCGCGATTGGCCATCCGTGCCAGCAACCCCAGGCGCGCGACCAGTGGCCGATTGAGCGTGGTCAGGGCGATCACCAGTGGCGGCGCCAGCAGCGCGCTGCCCAGAATCAGCAGGAACAGCCCGGCGAAACCGGCCAGCAGGCTGCTGGACAGGTACAGCACCAGGCCACCCAGTGCCAGCAGCGCCACTGCTGCCAGCAATAGGCGTGGCAACAGCGTTCGCCAGCGGCTTTCCAGATGGGCGCGACTCAGTACCGCTCCCGGCGGCGCATCTGCCGCTTCCCGCGCGGGCAGCCAGGCCGCGGCCAGCGTCGCCAGCAGGCCGAGCGCTGCACCCTTGCTGAGCGACAGCGGGTCGATGAAAAATTCGCGGACGCTGAGCACGTAATACAGATCATTAATGGTCTGCGTCACCAGCTGTACCAGCCCCAGGCCCAGCCACAGGCCGAGCAGCGTGCCCAGGACGGTGCCGGCGATGCCCAGCAGCAGGGCCTCGCCAAGAATGCCAATGAACAGCTCGCGACGGCTGACACCCAGGGCGCGCAGCAGACCGAGCAGGCCGCGACGCTGGACCACAGCAAAGCTGATGGCGTTATAGATCAGGAACATACCGACTACCAGCGCCAGCAGGCTCATCGCGGTCAGGTTAAGCGAAAAGGCTGCACTCAGATTGGCGGTAGCCTGATTGCGCATTGCCGGCTGTTCCAGGCGCAGTTCCGCAGGCAGCAGCGCGCGCAATTCAGCGGCCCGCTGCTCACCAGCAGTCCCTGCGGGCAGAATCAGGTCGATATGGCTCAGTCGCCCCGGCTGACCGAGTAGCACTTGTGCGCTGGCCAGATCGGTAACGATCAGACCGTCCAGTTCGGCGCCGTGCAGAATACCGGCCCGGCGCAGGGTGAAGGATTGCCCGCCACGGCGCAGGGTCACAGTCTCGCCCAGCGCCGCTGGCAATAGCGCGGCGTCCGGTTCGAGCAGCAGCGCGCGCAGGTCAAACGCTCCACGGTCGTTGCCGTTGCCCGGCGCGCTCAGAGCACGAAAGGGCGCCTCAGCGAAGGGATCGACACCGAGAATTTGCAGCAGCGCACCGGGTTGATCGGCGCGCGGCAGATAGCCGCTGAGCACCGGTGCCAGGGTCCAGCCGCCCGCGAGCCGCAGTTGCGCATACAGCGTCTCTGGCACGCCCAGGCTGCCGCCGACAATGCGGTGAGTCGCCTGACCGCTGATGCGCTCCATGGCCAGGGTGAAACCGCGCCGGGCGCTGGTGTTGGCCAGATCCACGGCAATGACGACGGCAACGCCCAGCGCGATGCCCAGCACCGCCAGCACCAGTTGCCAGGGATGGCGCAGCGGATGGCGCAACAGTGCCCGCCACAGCAGCGGCGTCATCGGTGCAGCTCCTGAATCCGTCCATCATCGAGGCGTAACAGCCGGTCGGCGCGATGGGCCACTTCCTGGCTATGGGTGACCATGACAATGGTGGTGCCGGCCTGCCGGTGCAGGGTCAGCAGCAGGTCCAGAATGCGCGCTCCGGTCGCGGCATCCAGGTTACCGGTCGGTTCATCGGCCAACAGCAGCAGCGGCTCATGGACCAGTGCCCGGGCGATGGCCAGGCGCTGCTGTTCACCACCGGAGAGACGCTCGGGGAAGCTGTCACGGCGCGGGCCGAGTCCAACATGGTCGAGCAGCGCCAAAGCCTGATCGCGGCGCGCGGGCGTGGCCAAACCGTTCAGTTCCAGCGGCAGCAGCAGGTTTTCCTGCACAGTCAGGGTCGGGATCAGGTTAAAGAACTGGAATACGAAACCGACCTGGCGGCGGCGAAATGCGGTGCGCGCGCGTTCGGACAGGGTGTTTAAGGTCTGGCCGTTGATGCAAATGTGCCCAGCATCGGGCAGATCGATGCCGCCGAGCAGGTTGAGCAGGGTGGATTTGCCTGATCCGGATGGGCCGAGCAGGGCGACAAACGCGCCGCGTGCGATATCGAGATCGAGATCGGCAAACAGGGTGCGCTGGCGCTCGCCTTCAGCGTAACGGCGACTCAGGCCGCGTATTTGGATGAAAGAGGTTGAATCGTACATTCTTGTTCTATACTCGATTATCAATTTGTTGACCCGGTACACGGCAATCGCCTTTTTTCGTCTGAATGCCCAATCCAATCCAACAGGGATTGAAGCCCATACTGGCGGAGGTAAAGGCGAAATACGCCCAGTTAGCCTGTACAGTCATGGGTGGTGCGGGCAGGCTGCCAGCAGCACGGCACCCGCCGCAGCACCTCCAAAAGGCATTTTAAGGCGACGGGTGTGTAGCCGGTGCGTCCACGCCGAGCCTTCCCGATGCAGCCTCGAGCGCCACAGGGTATGGCTGGGGCTCGGTTTTCCACGATCTCCTGCTTTTCGCATTAAGGATGCGGCACGCTATGAAACCAAGGCAAATGTCGTCGATGGGGTTGGCGCTGGCCACGGCCATGCTGCTGAGTGCTTGCGCCGGATCCAAGGGGCCGACACTGCCGCCATCGACAAGCTACGGTTCCCAAACCGCTTCGCCGGAGCAGTACAACTATTTGATTGGTCCCGGCGACGAAGTGCAGATCTTTGTCTGGCGCAATCCGGAAGTCTCACAATCGATCATTGTGCGCCCCGATGGCAAGATCAGCACGCCGCTGGTCGAGGATCTGCAGGCGAGCGGCAAGACGCCTACGCAACTGGCGCGCGATATCGAGAAGGCGCTGGAAACCTATATCCGCCAGCCGATCGTCACTGTGATCGTCGGTGGTGGTCTTGGCCCGTACAGCGAGCAGATTCGCGTGGTCGGTCAGGCGACCAAGCCGCAGGCCATCGCCTACAAGCGCAAGATGACCCTGCTGGATGTGATGATCGCAGTTGGGGGCCTGACCGAGTTCGCTGACGGCAATAACACCAAAATCGTGCGTGTGGTTGATGGGCAGCAGAAGGAATATCTGGCGCGAGTCGACGATTTGGTGAACGAGGGCGATATTAACGCCAATGTCGATATGCTGCCGGGCGATGTGCTGATCATCCCGGAATCCTGGTTCTAGATGGTGCGCGCATGACAGGTACCCTGGAGTTCCGGCCATGAATGAGATCATCGAGCAGCTGCTGGATTATCTGCGCGGTATTTGGCGCAATCGCTGGCAGGCTCTGGCCTGCGCCTGGCTGCTGTGCGTGGTGGGCTGGGTGGTGGTCTATAAACTGCCCGACCAGTATGAGGCCAAGGCGCAGGTTTATGTCGATACCCAGTCGGTACTGCGCCCGTTATTACAGGGTCTGACGGTGAACGTGAATCCGGATGCCCAGATTGGACTGGTGGCGCGCACGCTGCTCAGTCGGCCGAATCTGGAGAAAATCGCCCGGATGACCGATCTGGATCTGCAGGCGCGCGATCCCGAAGCGCTGGATGCGCTGCTGACCGGGCTGCAGAAAAAGATCAAGCTGACCGGGGCGGGGCGGGAAAACCTCTACGGGGTCAGCTACGAGGACCGTGATCCGCAACTGGCCAAAAAGATCGTCCAGGCGCTAGTGACCGTGTTCGCGGAGAACCTGCTCGGCGATACCCGCCAGGATACCGACGTAGCGCAGCGCTTTCTCGACCGGCAGATCAGCGAGTACGAGACGCGCCTGAGCGAAGCGGAGAACCGGGTCAAGGAGTTCAAGCGCAAGAATGTCGGTCTGATGCCCGCTGAGGGCCAGAACTATTACACGCGCATGCAGCAGTCTCTGACCGAGCTGGGTGTGGCCCGGCTGGAGCTGGCCCAGGCCGAGAATCGCCGCAACTCGCTGCTGCAGCAGATCGGTGGTGAGCAGCCGACCTTCGGGATCGGCCCGCAAGCCGGCGCTACCGGGGGCAGCAGCCTTGCCCTGCCGATCGACGCCCGCATCCAGAGCATGGAGCAGAAGCTCGACGAACTGTTGCTCAAGTACACCGAGCGCCATCCCGATGTCAGCATCATGCGCCAGACCATTGCCGACCTGAAAAGGCAGCGCGAACAGGATCTGACGCAATATCAGGCGAGCATGGCGCGTGTGGCGAGCGAGAGCGGCGGCAGTTTTGGTCCGCAGGGTGTGGATGCCAACCCGGTTTACCAGCAATTGAAGATCGCGCTGGCGCAGGAGGAGGCTAATGTTGCCGCGCTGCAGACCAAGGTCGACACGCTCGACAGGCAGTTCAAGGAACTGCAGGACCAGGTCAACACCATTCCCCAGGTCGAGGCCGAGCTGACGGCGCTCAACCGTGACTATGAGATCAATCGCAAGAAGTACGAGGAACTGATCGCCCGTCGCGAATCGGCGCGCCTGTCGCAGCAGGCCGATCAGACCAACCAGGATGTGCGCTTCAAGATCACTGACCCGCCGCGGGTGCCATCGGAGCCTAGCGGTCCCAATCGGCCGCTGCTGACTTCGCTGGTGCTGGTGGCGGGGCTGGGCGCCGGTTTGGCAGTAGCATTTCTGATTGCGCAGCTGTGGCCAACCTTCGACAGTCGCCGCAGCCTGATGCGTGCTACCCAGGTTCCGGTGCTTGGCAGTGTCAGCGCGATTTTGTCGCCCGCTGCCCGCCGCCGCGAGCGCTGGCACCTGATCGGCTATTTCACTCTGGGTAGCTGCCTGCTGCTGGCGTATGTCGGGCTGCTGGCGATCGAGATCATCGGCTTCACCTTGCCGTTCTGAGGGGACTGAACAGCGACCATGGATATCATCGAACGCGCGATGCGCGGCGCCCAGGAACCGCGGCCGAGTCCGCCCGCCGCCCCAACTCCACCGCCGCCGGCCAGTACCCTGGAGCGATACGCGGCACTGGCCGCGCCGCCGGAACCTGTAGTTCGCGCCACGCCCAAGCGCACCCGGCGCGCGATCGAACTGGACCTGGAACATATTCGCGCGCTGGGCCTGCTGGTGCCTGATACCCGGCGCAGCCGGATCAAGGAGGAATACCGGCATATCAAGCGGCCGCTGCTGATGAACGCCGCCGGTAAAGGGGCTTCACAGGTCGAACATGCCAATCTGATCATGGTCACCAGCGCCCGTCCCGGTGAGGGCAAGACCTTTACGGCCTGCAATCTGGCGCTGAGCATTGCCGCCGAGCGTGATCGCACCGTGCTGCTGGTCGATGCCGATGTGATCCGGCCCTCGGTAGCCCGGACGCTGGGTTTCGAGGCGGGTCCCGGGCTGGTGGATTTCCTGATCAACGAGCAGATGGATCTGGCCGAGGTGCTGGTGGATACCAACATTCCGTCCTTCACCGTGCTGCCCGCTGGCAGTGCTCACCACCTGTCCACCGAATTGTTGGCCAGCGAGAACATGCGCAAGCTGGCCGCTGAACTGAGCAGCCGCTATTCCGACCGCATCGTGATCATCGACTCGCCGCCGCTGCTGGCCACCACCGAGGCCAGTGTTCTGGCCAGTCTGGCCGGGCAGGTGGTGATGGTGGTTGAAGCCGGTCATACGCATCAAGCCCAGGTGCAGGAAGCGCTGGCCCTGCTGAATCCCGACCAGATCATCGGCTTTGTCCTCAACAAGGTGCGTGGTGTTCTGGGCTCGGATTACTACGGTTATAACTACGGATCGCGCTATGGCTACGGCTACCGGCGCGATGATGCCGATACCGATGCCTAGCAGGTTTGTGCCGCTGTGAAATCCGTACGTTGCTGTTGGCTATTGCGCACGCGGCTGGTTCTGGCCGTGCCACTGCTATTACTGAATCCGCTGGCCAGCGCTCAGGAGACTGATGGCCGACCCGCTGGCGAATGGCTGATCACGCCGCGCCTGAGCACCGGCATCACCTACAGCGACAACATCCGTCTGGCGCCGGCGGACCAGGCCGAGGGCGACTGGGTGCTGCAGGTGGATCCTGGGGTTTCGGTGCGCAAGCGGGGGGGGGGTCTGGATCTGCGCCTTGACTACACCGCGCAGATGCTGCTCTACACGCAAAGCGGCGAGAGTCAGGTCAACAACGATCTAATCGCATTCGCCAATGCCGAGCTCTACCCGGAGCACCTGTTTGTCGATGTCTACGGTTCGATTGCCCAAGTGCCGACCAACTCAACCGGCCGGGTTGACGCGGGCAATCTGGGTCTGAGTGGCGG
>DAITNL010000010.1:11928-33540 GCA_036834665.1 Candidatus Competibacteraceae bacterium
CTTCCTTTCTGAGCCTGTTCAATAACATCGACCTGGGTTTGCCCGGCAGTCGCGAGATATTCAATCCGATCGGCATATTCAGCAATCTGGCCCTGACCGATGACCAGACCACTGCGGCCAATTTCGGCATCAGCCCGTATTGGCGGCAGAATTTCGGCGGCTGGGCGGAGGGTACCCTGCGCTATCGCTACGACGATACCGCCTTCGATCAGGGCGATGCCTCGGATGGTCGCAACCAGACCGTGACGCTGGACCTGAACAGTGGTCGCCATTTCAGCCAGTTGAGCTGGAGTTTGAGTGCCTTTTACCAGGCCCAGGATCTGAACGGGAACGATGCTGGGAATGACGGCAACAGCACCGAGCGCAGCATTGACGCGCAGGCCCGCTACCGCCTGAATCCACGCTGGAGCCTGCTGGCCGAGGCCGGCTATGTCAACAATGACCTGGCCACCTTTGCCGATAATCGCAACGGCAGTTACTGGGCGGCGGGCTTTGGCTGGACCCCGAGCCGTTTTATCGGACTCGACGCCCTGTATGGTGTGAACCTGAATCAGGTGGCTTTGCGCTGGACGCCTTCGGCGCGCACCCGTTTTGAAGTGCAGCGCCGCGATCAGGATGTCGGCGCCAGTCCCGGCGTGCACTGGGAAGGATCGGCCGATTACCGCAGCCGTTTCTCCATCTGGACGCTGCGCTATACCGAGGAGGTGACCAGCGTGCAGCAGTTGCTGGCCGGTGATCTGACCGGTGTCGGTCCCGATGGCCAGCCGATTGCCCTGGACGATACCCAGCCGATTGCCGCTGGCGGCGGTCCGTTCGGGCTGAACAATGACCAGTTCCTGCGCAAGCGCCTGGATGCCAGTGTGACCTATCAGCGTGGGCGCAATAGCCTGCTGTTCAATGCGTTCAATGAGGATCGCAGCTACACCACGCCCGACAGCAGCGATGAGAGCGCCTGGGGTATCGGTGGGGTGTGGACCTGGCGCTTCGCGCCGCGCACTGCGTCTTTCCTCGGCACCGGCTGGGAGCATGACAACCCGGGTGACGAGCAGCAGAACGACTACTGGGTATCGGTGATTGGCCTGGCGCGGGTGTTCTCGCCCGACGCCGGCGCCTTGATCAGCTATCGCTATTACCAGAATGACGCTGATCCTAGCGATCAGAGCTTTCGGGAAAACCGCCTCAACCTCCGCTTCAGCATGAAGTTCTAGACACCATGTATATCGGCTACTACGGCTTCAGCGGCAAACCCTTTCAATTAAGCCCGGACCCGCGTTTCTTTTTCGGCAGCAGCGGGCACAGCCGGGCGCTGGCCTATCTGCGCTATGGCCTGAGCCAGGGCGAGGGCTTCATCGTCATCACCGGCGGCATCGGTACCGGCAAGACCACGCTGGTCAAGAGCCTGTTTGGCGAACTGGATGCGCGTCAGGTGGTCGCCGCGCAACTGGTGACCACGCAGCTTGAGGCTGATGACCTGCTGCGCAGCGTGGTGGCCGCATTCGGCCTGCCCTATGAAGACGCCGGCAAGGCGACGTTGCTGAATCACTTCGAGGCCTTTCTGCGCGAACAGGCCCGGCACGGGCGGCGTGTATTGCTGGTGGTGGACGAGGCGCAAAACCTGCCACTGCGCTCGCTGGAAGAGCTGCGCATGCTGTCGAACTTCCAGATCGCCGAAACGCCGTTGTTGCAGAGTTTTCTACTCGGTCAGGAGGAATTTCGCCACGCCCTTCAGGATCCGGGCATGGAGCAGCTGCGCCAGCGGGTGATCGCCTCCTGCCATCTGGGTCCGCTGAACGAAACCGAGACCCGCAACTATATTGAGCATCGCCTGCGGGTGGTGGGCTGGAATGGCAGCCTGCCGGGTTTTGCCGATCCCGCCTATGCCGCGATTCACCGCTATACCGGTGGTGTACCGCGCCGAGTGAATGTGTTCTGCGACCGCCTGTTGCTGTATGGCTTCCTTGAGGAACGGCAGATGTTTGCCGAGGCCGATATTGATGCGGTAGGTACGGAACTGCTGCGTGAGCAGGAACAGCCCGCGATCGGCAGCAAGCCACTGGGCAGCAGTGATCGGCTGTTGCGTATCGGCCATGCCCTGGAGCAGCGCCTGCTGGAGCTGGAGCAGGCCATGGAGACCCTGCTGCAGCATCCGCAATGGCAGGACGCGCAGATGGAACGCCTGGAGCGGCGTATCCAGCAGTTGGAGCCGGTGGTGCGGGTAATGCGCCGGCAACTGAACGAGCTGAAAGCGACGGCCACGCCGGATGCGGCGGCCGATCATCGACCCGACGCCTAGCAGGAGCTGCACAATGTCCAAGCCAGTCCACCACGGCTTGCCACCGCTGCTGAACGCCATGACCGTGGACGTGGAAGATTATTTCCAGGTTTCGGCGTTCGAACCCTATATCAGCCGCGAGCAGTGGGAGCAGTGGCCATGCCGGGTCGAGCGCAATACCCAGCGCATTCTTGATCTGTTCGCTGCGCGCGGTGTCAAAGCGACCTTTTTTACCCTTGGCTGGGTGGCAGAGCGGCATCCGGCACTGATTAAGCGCATCGTCGGCGAGGGCCATGAGCTGGCCAGTCACGGTTATGCGCATGTGCGCGCCACCCGGCAGAGTGCGGCGGAATTTCGCGCTGATATCACCCGCACCAAGGTGCTGCTGGAAGATCTCGGCGGGGTCGCGGTGCAGGGGTATCGGGCGGCAAGCTACTCGATCGGTGCGGGAAATCTGTGGGCGCTGGCCGAGCTGGAGCAGGCCGGTTATCGCTACAGCTCCAGCATCTATCCGATCCGCCACGATCTGTACGGCATGCCGGAGGCGCCACGCTTTGCCTTCCATCCCGGGAACGCACCGACGCTGCTGGAAGTGCCGGTGACCACCGTGACCGTGCTGGGCAAGACCATGCCCTGTGGGGGTGGCGGCTGGTTCCGGCTGTGGCCGTATGCCCTATCGCGCTGGGCGCTGCGCCGGGTCAATCGGCAGGATCGGCAGTCGGGCCTGTTCTACTTCCATCCCTGGGAAATCGATCCCGAACAGCCGCGCCCGCCCGGTCTCAATGCCAAAACAAGAGTGCGCCATTATCTGAACCTGGGGCGCATGGAGCGGCGACTGGTGGCGCTGCTGCGCGATTTCCACTGGGACCGGATGGATCGGGTATTCCTGCCGCAGGCAGAGGCACCATGAACAACGCCGCTGGCCTGCGGATTGGTGAACTGGATGCCGGCGGTGTGGCGCGCTGGGAAGCATTTGTCGATGCCTGTCCGGAAGCGACCTTTTTTCACCGCGCCGGCTGGGCCGAGGTGCTGCGGCGTGCGTTCGGCCACGACAGTTATTTTCTCTACGCGGAGCAGGATGGTGTCCTGCGTGGCCTGCTGCCGCTGGGTCATATTCGCAGCCGGCTGTTTGGCAATGCGCTGATCTCCAGTCCGTTTTGCGTGCAGGGCGGGGCCATTGGCGATGCGCAGGCCTGCGCGGCGCTGGAACAGGCGGCGATCGCGCGCGCGCAAACCCTGGGCGTCGATTATCTGGAACTGCGCCATGCCCAGGCCCGCCATGCCGACTGGCCGGCCAAGCGTGAGCTGTATGTCAATTTCCGCAAGGCGCTTGATCCCGACCCCGAGGTGAATCTGAAGGCGATTCCGCGCAAGCAGCGGGCGATGGTGCGCAAGGGCATCGAAGCCGGTCTGCAGGGTGAAATCGACAGCGGTGTGGACCGGCTGTACGCGGCCTATTCGGAAAGCGTGCGCAATCTGGGCACGCCGGTGTTTGCGCGCCGCTATTTCGAGACGCTGCGCGCGGTGTTTGGGCCGGCCTGCGAGGTGCTGACCGTGACCCGGCAGCATCAGACTGTGGCCAGCGTGATGAGCTTTTATTTTCGCGATCAGGTATTGCCCTACTACGGTGGCGGCACGGCGCTGGCCCGTGAATGCAAGGGCAATGACTTTCTCTACTGGGAGCTGATGCGGCGGGCCTGTCTGCGCGGCGTGCGCCTGTTCGATTATGGGCGCAGCAAGGTCGGCACCGGTGCCTACAGTTTCAAGAAGAACTGGGGTTTTGAACCGGAGCCGCTGCATTACGAGTTTCATCTGGTCAAGGCGCGGCAACTGCCCGATGTCAACCCGCTCAATCCCAAGTACCGGCTGTTCATCGAAGCCTGGAAGCGTTTGCCGCTGCCGGTGAGCCGCTGGCTGGGGCCGTTTCTATCACGCGACCTCGGATAGCGGCACATGCGGGATCTGCTGTTTCTGACCCACCGCATCCCGTTTCCGCCCAACAAGGGCGACAAGGTCCGGTCCTTTCATATGCTGCGCTGTCTGGCCCGGCACTACCGGGTCTGGCTGGGCACCTTCATCGATGATCCCGACGACTGGCGCCATGTTGACGAAGTGCGCCGCTATTGCGCCGACCTGTATTGCGTGCCGCTGGACCCGCGCCGCGCCAAACTGCTCAGCCTGCGTGGACTGCTCAGCGGCGAACCGCTGACCCTGCCCTATTACCGCGATGCCGGGCTGCGGGCCTGGGTGGAGCGGGTGATTGCCGAACAGAGGATTGAACGGGCGCTGCTGTTCTCCTCGGCGATGGCGCAATACCTGCTCGGTCCGGAGCATGCCGGGCTGCGCCGGGTGATGGATTTCGTCGATGTCGATTCGGCCAAGTGGACCCAGTACGCGGCGAACAAGCCGTGGCCGCTGAGCTGGATCTATCGCCGCGAGGGCGTGCGCCTGCTGGCTTTTGAGCGGGCGGTAGCGGCGGATCTGGACGCGAGCGTGTTTGTCACCGTCGAGGAAGCGGCGCTGTTTCGCAGCCTCGCGCCGGAAATCGGCGCTGAACGGGTGGTTGCGGTCGCCAATGGTGTCGATACCGCCTATTTCGATCCCGCCCGCGCCTATCCTAATCCCTATCCGGCCGGCGAGCGGGTGCTGGTGTTCACCGGAGCCATGGATTACTGGGCGAATATCGATGCCGTGGAGAGCTTTGCCCGGGAGGTGTTTCCGACGATCCGGCACGCCTGTCCCGAGAGCCATTTCTACATCGTGGGCGCGCGGCCTGCGGCCGCGGTGCAGCGTCTGGCCGAGTTGCCCGGGGTGCGGGTGACCGGAACGGTGCCCGATGTGCGTCCCTATCTTGCCCATGCCCGGCTGGCGGTGGCGCCGCTGCGCATCGCCCGGGGTGTGCAGAACAAGGTTCTGGAAGCGCTGGCGATGGCCAGGCCGGTGGTGGCGACACCGGCGGCGCTGGAAGGGCTGGTGCCTGCCGCTGAGCTGCAGGGCTGGGCGGCCCGGGAGCCGGCAGAATTGGCGCGTCAGGTTCTGGCGCTGCTGGCCGATGATGCTGAAGGGGAGCGCCGGGGCCGGCTGGGCCACGCCTGGGTGCTGCGCCACTATGATTGGGAGGGCAATCTGGGACAGATGCTGCCGTTGCTGGAAGGGGAACGGGCGCAGCAGGTCCCGGGAGGCTCTTGCTTCGACTCCCTTCGACTACGCTCAGGGCAAGTCGCTCAGCACAAGTGAGTCCATGTAAGACTGGCGGAGGAGGATCACGGATGAAGCTGCATCCTGCCTGGCGTACAGCATTGCCGGCCTTGGCGGTGGCGCTGACGGCGGTTCTGCTGCTGCAAGGATCGACGATTGCGGCGATGGCGTCGATCTGGTGGCATTTCGAGACCTATACCCACGGTCTGCTGGTGGGGCCGATCGCGTTATACATGGTCTGGGTGCGCTGGCCGGAACTGGCGCGCCTGCAGCCGCAGGTGGCGCCGTGGGGAGTGGCGGTACTGGCCGTGTTGAGCCTGGCGTGGCTGGTGGCGGATGCGGCCGAAGTGGCGGTGGTGCGCCATTTCGCGGTGGTGCTGAGCATTCCGGCCGTGGTGTATACGCTGCTGGGGCCGCAGGTGAGCTGGGCGCTGGCGTTTCCGTTGGGTTTTCTGCTGTTCGCGGTGCCAGTCGGTGAGGCGCTGATTCCGCCGCTGCAACAGGTGACAGCATGGTTCACGGTTGAAGGTTTGCGCCTGACGGGCATTCCGGTGTGGTGGGAGGGGTTGTATCTGTCGATTCCGGCAGGGCATTTCGAGGTGGCGGAGGCCTGCAGCGGGCTGCGCTACCTGATGGCGTCGGTGGCACTGGGCGTGCTGTATGCCTATCTGACGTATCGCAGTCCGTGGCGGCGGCTGGCCTTCGTGGCCTTGTCGATGGTCATGCCGATTGTCGCCAATGGCATCCGCGCCTATGGGATCGTGATGATCGCCCATTTGAGTGAGATGAAATACGCCACCGGGGTCGATCATCTGATTTATGGCTGGCTGTTTTTCGGGCTGGTGGTGCTGCTGATGTTCTGGATCGGTTCGTTCTGGCGCGAACCGGAGGCGAATCGGGCAGCGGCTGCCGGTTCTGGCGAGCAGGCGGGCGCGGATGATCCGTCGCATGCGGTCAGCCCCGCACCGGCGGCAATCCAGACTCGCAGCTACGGGCTGTGGGTGCTGGCGGTGATACTTGCCGCAGCGGTGGGTCCGTTGCTGGCCTGGCCGATGCAGCGCGATGCCGGTATCCGGTTACCACTGCCAGCGCTCGCGGCACCGATGGCGATGGCACCCTGGCAGGGACCGGAAGTCGATAGCGATGACTGGGATCCCCGCTTCAGCGGCGCCGATGTGGTGCTGCGCAGCCGTTACCGCCTGGAGGGCCAGAGCGTGCATCTCTATATTGCCTATTACCGCGAGCAGCGCCCGGAGGCCAAGCTGGTGAGCAGCCAAAACAGCCTTTATGACCGCAGGATCTGGCGTCTGACTGGCGAGGATGCCTCGTCCGCCTGGCTGCCGCAGGCGACACGCTTGACGGATGGCCAGCGCCGGCGGCTGGTGTGGAGTGGTTACTGGGAAGGCGGGCACGTGGTGCGTTCGCCCTACGCGGCCAAACTCTGGGAAGCCTGGGATCGGCTGAGCGGCGCGCGGCGCGGTTCAGCGCTGGTGGCGGTGGCGGCGGATTATGACCAGCACCCGGACGAAGCACAGGCGGTGCTGCAGCGCTTCATGGCCGCCATGCAGGTGGGCATCTCGGCAACGCTGATGCGGGCGGGCGGGGAGCAGCAGCCTTGAGCGAAACCGCGCCGTTGATCGCGCATATCATTCACCGCCTCGACTATGGCGGTCTGGAAAATGGGCTGGTGAACCTGATCAACCACCTGCCGCCCGAGCGCTATCGCCATGTCATCATCTGCCTGAGCGATTACAACCCGGAGTTTCGCCGTCGCATCCAGCGCGCAGATGTCGAGGTGTTCGCCCTGCACAAGCGGGATGGGCATGATCTGGGGCTGTACGGGCGCTGCTGGGCGCTGCTGCGCCGGTTGCGACCGGCGATCGTGCATACGCGCGGCTTGGCAACCCTGGAAATGCAGGTGCCGGCACTACTGGCCGGGGTGCGGGCGCGGGTGCATGGCGAACATGGCTGGGATCGCGATCTGGCGGCGATTCCAGCGCGGCATCATCGCCTGCGGCGCGTCCTGCGTCCGCTGGTTGGGCATTTTATCGCCCTGTCCGGCGAGATCGAACGCTATCTGCGCGAACAGGTGAAGGTGGAGCCGGCGCGGATCAGCCGGATTCTCAATGGCGTGGACAGCGAGCGCTTTCATCCGGGTCGCGACCGTTCGCCATTGCCACCGGGTTTCGCGCCGCCGGATGCCTGGGTGATCGGTACGGTGGGGCGTCTGGAACCGGTGAAAGATCAGGTGAATCTGGTGCGGGCATTCATCGGTCTGCTGGAGGGGCGGCCCGAGGCGCGTGCGCGACTGGTGATCGTCGGCGAGGGTTCGCTGCGCGCCGAGATCGAGGCATTGCTGAGCGCGGCTGGCCTGCGGAACCTGGCCTGGCTGGCGGGTGCGCGCGACGATGTGCCGCAACTGCTGCGGACGCTGGATCTGTTCGTGCTGCCTTCGCGGGCCGAGGGCATTTCCAACACCATTCTGGAGGCGATGGCCTGCGGTGTACCGGTGGTGGCGACGGCGGTGGGTGGCAATGGCGAACTGGTGACCGACGCGCTGACCGGCAGTCTGGTAGCGGCGGGCGATGCCGAAGCCCTGGCAGCGACACTGGCCGGCTATCTGGATGATCCGCAACGGCTGCACGCGCAGGGCGTGGCGGCGCAGCAGCGTATCGAGGCGCAGTTCAGCATGGCGGCGATGGCGGACGCCTATCTGCGCGTCTATGACCACACGCTACGCGGCCAGTCGCCGCGGGCCGACACGGCGAGGTAGCAGCGACGATGTGCGGGATCACCGGCATTTTTGACACACGCGATCGGCGCGCGATCAACCGCGACCTGTTGGCGCGCATGAATGACGCCCAGCACCATCGCGGTCCCGATGAGACCGGTCTGCACCTGGAGCCGGGCGTAGGTCTGGGCCACAAGCGTCTGTCGATCATTGACCTGTCCACCGGTCAGCAGCCGTTGTGCAACGAGGACGGCTCGGTGGTCGTGGTGTTCAATGGTGAAATCTACAACTTCCAGACGCTGGTGCCGGAACTGGAAGCGCTCGGCCACGTCTTCCACACCCGCAGCGATACCGAGGTGATCGTGCATGCCTGGGAGGCCTGGGGTGAGGCCTGCGTGACCCGGTTTCGCGGCATGTTTGCCTTCGCGCTGTGGGATCGCAACCAGGACACGCTGTTCCTGGCCCGCGACCGTCTGGGGGTCAAGCCGCTGTTCTATGCCCTGCTGCCCGACGGTCAGTTGCTGTTCGGCTCCGAACTGAAAGCCTTGATGGCGCATCCCGGACTGGATCGCAGCATCGATCCCTGCGCGGTCGAGGATTACTTCGCCCTCGGCTATGTCGCCGAGCCGCGCACGATTTTCGCCAGTGCCCGCAAACTGCCGCCGGCGCATACGCTGTGCGTGCGGCGTGGCCAGCCGTCCCCGGAGCCGCGCGAATACTGGGATGTGCGCTTCACGCTGAATAGCCGCATGAGCGAGGCGGAGGCGCGTGAGGAGTTGATGAGGCGGCTGCGCGAATCGGTGCGGCTGCGCATGATCGCCGAGGTGCCGCTGGGCGCATTTTTATCCGGTGGCGTCGATTCCAGTGCGGTAGTAGCGCTGATGGCCGGCCTGTCTGCCGGGCCGGTCAATACCTGCTCGATCGCCTTCAGCGACCCGGCCTTTAACGAGGCGCATTTTGCGCAACAGGTCGCCGATCGCTACCAGACCCGGCATTTTGTCGAGACCGTCGATAGCGATGATTTTGACCTGATCGATACCCTGGCCTGGCTGTACGATGAACCCTATGCCGACAGCTCGGCCATTCCCACCTATCGGGTTTGCCAGCTCGCCCGCCGCCATGTCACTGTGGCGCTGTCCGGTGATGGCGGCGATGAAAGTTTTGGCGGCTATCGGCGCTACCGGCTGCATCTGATGGAAGAGCGTCTGCGGGCGCGCCTGCCGCTGGGTCTGCGCCGGCCGCTGTTTGGGCTGCTCGGGCGGCTGTATCCGAAGGCGGATTGGGCGCCGCGGCTGTTGCGGGCCAAAACCACATTTCAGGCACTGGCCCGGGATGCGACGCAGGCCTATTTCCACTCCGTGTCGATCCTGCGCGATACGATGCGCCAGCAATTGTTCTCGGCGGATTTCCGGGCGCGACTGGGTGGCTATGATGCTCTGGAGGTGTTTCGCCGCCACGCCGCCCGCGTCGACAGTGATGAACCGCTGGCGCTGATTCAGTATCTCGATTTGAAAACCTATCTGGTCGGCGATATCAACACCAAGGTGGATCGGGCGAGCATGGCCCATGCCTTGGAGGTGCGCGAGCCGTTGATGGATCATGAACTGGTCGAGTGGCTGGCGACGCTGCCCTCGGCGCTGAAAATCCAGGGTGGTGAGGGCAAACATCTGCTGAAAAAGACCCTGGAGCCGCAGTTGCCCGCAGAGGTGCTGTACCGGCCGAAGATGGGTTTTGCGGTGCCGCTGGCTCGCTGGTTCCGGGGTCCATTGCGGCACCGGGTGCGCGAGGCGCTGACCGGCGAGCGGCTGTTGAGTACTGGCTGGTTCGATGCCGCCTATTTACGCCATCTGGTTGACGCGCATGAATCCGGCCGGCGCGATTACAGTGCGCCGATCTGGACCGTGCTGATGTTCGAAGCATTCCTGCGGCGGCAACAGGCGACCTGAACCTGAAGAGGAGCGCGCATGACAACGGATGCGGCGGCATTCAAGTTGAGTTTCACTCTTGCCGAGATCGGTCGGGTGCTGCGGGCCATCGCGACCAATCAGATCGCAGGCTGGTTTCCCGGCTGGTATGTGCGGATCACCGGGCAGACCGGACGCGGTTCGGAACCGGAGACGCCCGCGCAGGTCGCGGCCTATTTTCGCGCCTGCTTCGACGATTACCGGGCGCGCCTGGTGGCGGATGGCGATATCGTCACCTGTCTAGCCGGCAAGACCGTGCTGGAATACGGCCCAGGGGATGTGCCGGGCGTGGCGCTGTTGCTGCTGGCTCATGGCGCCGCACAGGTGATTTGCGTTGACCGCTTTCCGATGCTGCAACTGTCGGCGCGCAATGCCGCCGTGCTGGCGGAACTGTTGGCCGGGCTGGACGATGCGGCGCGCGCGCGGGCCCGCGCCTGCCTGCGCGATCCTGACGATCCGGCGCAGGGGTTTCGCCCGGAGCGGCTGCGCTATCAGGTTCAGGCCAGCGGCCTGTCGGAATTGAGCGACGCGGTGGACCTGATCATCTCCCGGGCAGTGCTGGAGCATGTCAATGACCTGCCGGCGTCCTTCGCCGATATGTACCGGGCGCTGCGACCGGGCGGGAGGATGATGCATCAGGTGGATTTGCGCAGCCATGGCCTGCATCGCCAGCACCCGCTGGATTTCCTGGTCTGGCCGGCGTGGCTATGGAACCTGATGTTCTCCAACAAGGGTACGCCGAATCGCTGGCGGGTTGACCGCTACCGGGCACTGGTGGCGCAAAGTGGGTTTGTCGACATCCAGGTCGAGGCGACGCATCGCCTGGAACCCGCGCGGGTCGAAGCGATTCGCGCGCATCTGGCCGCACCGTTTCGCACCCTGCCCGCCGAGGATCTGGCTTGGCTGGGCTGCTGGCTGGCCGGGCGCAAGCCGGCTGGCGCTACGGTATGAAAATCGACCCTGACCTTCACCGATCCCAACCCTGAATCCATGCGCATTCTTCATATTCTCGATCATTCGCTACCGCTGCACAGCGGCTACACCTTCCGCACCGCAGCCATTCTGCGCGAACAGCGGCGGCTGGGTTGGGAGACATTCCATATCACCAGCGCTAAACAGGGTGCGGTGGCAGCGCTGGAGGAAAGCACGGCCGGTCTGCATTTTTTCCGCACGCCGCCGGAAACGGCAATCTGGGCGCGCTGGCCGGTGCTGAATCAGGTGGCGGTGGTGAGCGGTCTGGAGCGCCGGTTGGCGGACGTGGTCGAGCAGGTGCGGCCCGATCTGTTGCACGCCCATTCACCGGCCCTGAACGGTCTGGCAGCGCTGCGGGTCGCCCGGCGGTTCCAGTTGCCGCTGGTGTATGAAGTACGCGCCTTCTGGGAAGACGCGGCCGTCGACCACGGAACGACCACCGAGGGCAGCCTGCGCTATCGCCTGACCCGGGCGCTGGAAACCCATGTGCTACAGCGGGCTAGTGCGGTGACCTGCATTTGCGAGGGCCTGCGCGGCGATATCGTGGCGCGCGGCATCCCGGCCGGAAAGGTTACGGTGATTGCCAATGCTGTCGATGTCGAACAGTTCAGCCTGGGCGGTGAACCGGATCCGGAGTTGCGGGCGCAACTCGGCCTGGATGGGACGCGGGTGCTGGGTTTCATCGGCAGTTTTTACGCCTACGAAGGGCTGGCGTTGCTGCTGGAGGGCCTGCCGGACCTGCTGAAACAGCGGCCTGAGGTGCGGCTGCTGCTGGTGGGCGGTGGACCGCAGGAGCAGGCGCTGCGCGAGCAGGCGCGGGCGCTGGGCGTGGCCGATCGGGTGGTGTTTACGGGCCGGGTGCCGCATGCCGAGGTCAATCGCTATTACGATCTGATTGATGTGCTGGTGTATCCGCGCCTGTCGATGCGCCTGACCGAACTGGTCACGCCGCTGAAGCCGCTGGAGGCGATGGCGCAGGGGCGGCTGTTCATCGCCTCCGACGTCGGCGGTCATCGGGAATTGATCCGTGATGGCGAGACCGGGGTGCTGTTCCGCGCTGGCGATGCCGCTGACTTGACCGCGAAAGCGCTGGACCTGCTGAGCCAGCCCGAACGCTGGCCGGCGTTGAAGGCCAGTGGCCGGCGCTTCGTCGAGGAGGAGCGGACCTGGCGCAACAGCGTGGGGTGCTATGTGGATGTGTACACAACGCTGCGGGCGCTGCGATGACAGCGCCAATGCCCAAAAAGCCAGCCGAATGGCCCGGTGTCTTGATGAGCGGGCCGTTGCCGCCGCCGCCTGGGGGCATGGCCAGTGTACTGGCGATGCTGGCTGCATCCTCTCTGGCCGGGCAGGTTCGGTTGGACCTGTTCGATACCGCCAAGCGCACCCCGGAAGGCCGGTCAGCCTGGCAGGGATGGGGGGCGCGCTTAAGCCTGATGCGGCGCTGGTGGCAGCGACTCGGCGAACTGCCGGCGGCGATCGCCCATATCCATACCTGCAGCGGTTTGACTTTCTTCCTGGATGGCCTGCTGGCGACGCTGGCGCGGGCGCGTGGTGTCCGGGTGATTCTGCATGTGCACGGTGCCCGCTTCGATGCCTTTCTCGATACGCTGGACCCGTTGCGCCGGCGTTGGGCGCAACAGATCGCACGCCGCGCCGATCGGGTGGTGGTGTTGTCCGAGGAGTGGCGCCAGCGCCTGCAGACGCGTCTGCCCGGTGCGCGGCTAACTATCATCGAAAATGGCGTGCCGCTGCCGCTGCCGGTGTCGCGTCAGTACGAATCCGGTCCAGTGCGGGGCATTTTTCTCGGCTCCATCGGCCGGCGCAAGGGTGTACCGCAGTTGATTGAGGCGTTGGCCCGGGCCACTGACAGCATCAGTCTGCGCCTGGCGGGCGATGAGGACTATCCGGGCGATGGCGCTGCCATGCAGGCGCTGGCGCAGCAGCACGGGGTCGCGACGCGTCTGGAATTTGTTGGCGCAGTGAGCGGCACCGCCAAGGAAGCATTCCTGCGCGAGGCCGATTTCTTTGTGCTGCCGTCGCTGGCCGAGGGCCTGCCGATCAGCCTGCTGGAGGCCATGGCCAGTGGTCTACCGGTGATTGCCACCACGGTGGGCGCCGTGCCGGCGGTGATCGAGCACATGCGCAATGGCCTGCTGGTGGCGCCCGGCGCGGTAGCCGAGCTGCGTCAGGCGCTGGAACGGCTGGCAGCCGATCCCGCATTGCGCAGCCGTCTCGGCACCGCTGGGCGGGAAACCTGTATTGCGCGCTATGGTGTGGACCGTATGGCCGATGCCTGTGCAGCGCTTTATGCCGAGCTGTGTCCGGCATTTGACTGGAGGATGGCACCTTGATCCAGGCCGACGGGTATACCCGGCTCGTAGCAAACCTGCTGTTTCCGCTGCACGAGCGCCTCAAGGGGCACGATTCAGTACGACTGCGGCGTGAGCTGGAAGAGACGCAATGGTGGCCGGTCGAGCGCCTTCGGGATTTGCAGTTGATGCGCTTGCAGACCCTGCTTAGTGAAGCGGGTCGCCATGTGCCCTACTACCGCCAGTTGTTTTCCAGCCTGGATTTCGACGCCGGCGCTATCGCCTCGCTGGACGACCTGCAACGCCTGCCCTTCCTGACCAAGGCCATCATCAGGCAGAACCAGGAGCAGCTCAAAGCCGACAATGCCAAGCGGCTCGCGCGTTTCAACACCGGCGGCAGTTCCGGCGAACCCTTGATCTTCTTCATCGGCAACGAGCGTGTCAGTCACGACGTCGCCGCCAAATGGCGCGCTACGCGCTGGTGGGGCGTGGATATTGGCGATCCGGAAATCGTGGTCTGGGGTTCGCCCATCGAACTGGGTGGACAGGATCGCATCAAGGCACTGCGCGATCGCCTGTTGCGGACGCGCCTGTTGCCGGCTTTTGAAATGAGCGAAGCCCGGCTGGATAGCTTTGTGGAGGCAATCCGCGCCATGCGGCCGCGCATGCTGTTTGGCTATCCGAGTGCGCTGAGCCACATCGCCCGCCATGCCGAGAAGCGCGGCCAGCGTCTCGATGATCTGGGCATCGCGGTGGCCTTCGTCACCAGTGAACGCCTGTATGACGAGCAGCGCGCCGCGATCACGCGCGTGTTTGGCTGTCCAGTGGCCAATGGCTACGGGGGTCGCGATGCCGGTTTTATCGCCCATCAGTGTCCGCAGGGCGGCATGCACCTGACCGCCGAGGATGTGATTGTCGAAATCGTCGATGCTACGGGTCAGGGGGTGCCGGCCGGCGTGGCCGGCGAAATCGTGGTCACCCATTTGGCGACTCGCGATTTTCCGTTCATTCGTTATCGGACCGGTGATATTGCGGTGCTGGACGACCAGCCCTGTGCCTGTGGGCGTGGTCTGCCGCTGCTGCGCGAAATTCAGGGACGCACGACGGATTTCGTGGTGGCCGCTGATGGCACGGTGCTGCACGGTCTGGCACTGATTTACACCCTGCGTGACATCGCTGGCATCGAATCCTTCAAGATCATCCAGGAATCGCGCGAGTGGCTGCGGGTGCAGGTGGTGCCGGGGGAAGGTCTGGATCTGGCCGCGGCGACTGCACGCATCGAACGTGAATTCCGCGCCCGCTTGGGTGCCGGGGTGCGGGTCGAGGTGAGCTCGGTCACGGTGATCGCCGCCGAGGCCTCGGGCAAGTACCGCTATGTGGTCAGCAAGGTTGCGCCGGGCTGAACCATGCGCGACCTGATTCTGCTGCCCCTGGTTCTGATTGCCGCTGCCGTCGGTCTGGCGCATCCCTGGCAGGGCATTCTGGGCTGGGTGTGGGTGAGCGTGATGAATCCGCACCGGCTGGCCTGGGGCTTCATGAGCAGTGCCCCGGTGGCGGCGCTGATCGGTGGCTGCGTGCTGGTGGGGCTGTTCATCTCGCGTGATCGCAAGTCGCTGCCGCTGGTCGCGCCGGTTGGCTGGCTGATCCTGTTCATGATCTGGGTCAGCGTGACTTCGGTATTCGCCCTGTTCCCGGACGAGGTCTACCCGATGTGGGATAAGGTCATGAAAATCATGTTCATGACCCTGGTGGCGGCGGCGGTGCTGGAAAGCCGCCAGCATGTGCATGCCCTGATCTGGATGCTGGTCATTTCACTGGGCTTTTTTGGCGTCAAGGGTGGCCTGTTCACCCTGGCGCATGGCGGTCATTATCAGGTGCGGGGTCCCGACAGCAGTTTCATCGGTCCCAACAATGAACTGGCGCTGGCGCTGGTGATGAGTATTCCGCTGATGCGCTATTGCCAGTTGCAGGTACAGGCGCAACAGGTCTGGTTGCGGCGGGGCCTGATCGTGGCCATGTTGCTGACCGGGCTGGCGGTGCTGGGCAGCCAGTCGCGCGGTGCCCTGGTGGCGGTATCGGCTATGGCGTTGGCGCTGTGGTGGAACAGTTCGCGCAAGCTGGCCCTGGGCGTAGCGCTGGTGTTTCTGTCGCCGCTGATGCTGCTGTTCATGCCTGACAAATGGTGGGATCGGATGGCCACCATTCAAACCTACCATGAGGATGAGTCGGCGCTGGGTCGGATCAATGCCTGGAAAATGGCCTGGAACCTGGCGCGCGATCGTTTCTTCGGCGGTGGCTTCGAGATCTACAACGATTACGTCTTCCGTCTGTACGCGCCGATTCCCGAGGATGTGCATGCCGCGCATAGCATCTATTTCCAGGTGCTTGGCGAGCATGGCTTTGTTGGCCTGTTGATCTATCTGGCCTTCTGGATCTCGGTCTGGCGGACGACCCGCTGGGTACAACGCAACGCGGTTGGTGAGGAGTGGCGCTGGGCGGCCGATCTGTCCGGCATGGTGCGAGTCAGCCTGATTGGCTATGCAGTCGGCGGAGCCTTTCTCAGCCTGTCCTACTTTGATCTGCCGTATTACCTGATGGTGGCGATGGTGGTGGTGCGCTACAAGCTGATGCTTGATCAAGCGGCGCCGTCGCGTGTGCTGGTTCCGGGAGGAGGCAGGTTGCTCAAGACCGGTTCACCCAAAGGCAACGGAGTGCGGCGATGAGTGCTACGGGTCTGTTGTATCGCCTGCTGGCGCCCGCCGGTGCCCGTGGTCGGCTGGTGGTGCTGATTTTTCACCGGGTGTTGCCCGAACCCGACGCGCTGCGTCCGGGCGAGCCTGATCTGGTTGAATTCAGGCGACAGATGCATTTCTGGGCGCGCCATTTTCAGGTGTTGCCGCTGCTGGAGGCAGCGCAACGGCTGGCCGAGGGACGCCTGCCCGCCGCAGCGGCCTGTATTACCTTTGACGACGGCTATGCGGATAATCTCGACGTGGCCACGCCGGTTCTGCAGGCGCTGGGTTTGCCGGCCACCTTATTTGTGGCCAGCGGGTTTCTGGATGGCGGGGTGATGTGGAACGATCTGGTTATCGAGGCGTTGCGCCAGGCACCCGGTACGGCATTGGATTTGACGGCGCTGGATTTGGGCATGCTGCATCTGAACGCGCCGGGAGGGCGTGCCGCTGCTGCTGCTGAACTGTTGCAGCGCATCAAGCGCCAGCCGCTGGTGCAGCGGGCCGCACTGGCCGAAGCGGTGCTGGCTGCCTCCGGTGGGGTACGGCCAGTGCTGATGCTGAGCACGGCGCAGTTGCGCCGCATGGCCGAGCGGGATTGGGAGATCGGTGCGCACACCGTGCGCCATCCCATTCTTGACGTGCTGCCCGATGAGCAGGCCCGGCAGGAAATCCGTGACAGCAAGCAGCATCTGGAGCAGTTGCTTGGTCAGCCGGTGCGCAGCTTTGCCTACCCGAATGGACGGCCTGGCCAGGATTACGCCGCGCGACATGTGGCCATGGTCCGTGAGGCCGGTTTTAGCGTGGCGGTCTCGACGCGCCTGGCGGTGGCCCGCAGCGGTGATGATCTGTTGCAACTGCCGCGCTTCACGCCCTGGGACCGTCAGCCGCTGGCCTATGCGGCACGAGTGGCGCGGGCGCTGCTTTGAGTCAGTGGACAGTGGTCAGTTTTTGCCTTCAGGAGGCCGCACCTTGGAACGACGCGCGCGCGTGATCGCTTTATATCTGCCGCAATTTCACCCCATTCCGGAAAACGATCTCTGGTGGGGCAAGGGCTTCACCGAGTGGACCAATACTGCCAAAGCCAAGCCGCTGTTTTTCGGCCACCGGCAGCCGAATTTGCCCGCCGACCTGGGTTTTTATGATCTGCGGGTGCCCGATGTTCGCGAGGAACAGGCCGGTCTGGCGCAGTGCTATGGTGTCGAGGCTTTTTGTTATTACTACTACTGGTTCAACGGCAAGCGCCTGCTGGAGCGGCCGCTCGACGATATGATCCGTTCCGGAGTCCCGGATTTTCCATTCTGCCTGTGCTGGGCGAATGGTTCCTGGACCGGAATCTGGCATGGCGCTGCCAACCGCGTTCTCCAGGAGCAGACCTATCCGGGCCGCGAGGATGACGAGCGGCATTTTCACGAAGTCCTGCTGCCAGCGCTGAGCGATCGCCGTTATTTGAAAATCGATGGCAAGCCGCTGGTCGCGGTGCACGCGCCGCAGGAACTGCCGCATGGCCGGGCGCTGACCGATACCTGGCGGCGGTTGGCTCTGGCGGCGGGTATTGGTGAGATTCATCTACTCGGTTTTGGCCCACAGGGTTACTGGCGGCCCGCCGAGCAGGGTTTTGATTCCGGTTGTTCCGCGAATCTGCCGGGCTTGCGGCCCTGGGTGCCCTGGAGTCGACCGGTGCGCAAGCTGCGCTTCAAGGTCCAGCACTGGCTGCGGCGCCCTACCATCTACCGCTATCGCGAGGAGAGCCTGCGCTTGCTCGACGCGCAGTTGCACGCCGATTTTTTTCCGGTCGTCATCCCCAACTGGGACAACACGCCGCGTTCGGGGCGCAAAGGCCGAGTGCTGCATGGTGCACATCCGGATCTGTTTGGCGCGATGATGCGCGCCGCTGTTGCCAAGGTTGCGCACCGCACGCCCGGGCAGCGCCTGATTATCCTGAAATCCTGGAACGAATGGGCCGAGGGCAACTATGTCGAACCGGATCTGGAGTTTGTCCATGGCTGGCTGGAGGCGATCGCGGACGCAGTTCTGGAGGACGGCTAGCCGCGCGTGGCCCGGCTGATCCCCAGGCGCTGTGCCAGTTGCACGATTTCCGGCCACAGGGGGTGATCGAGGACGCGCAGCCCGGCCAGATACAGGCCGCCGAGCAGGCCACCGAGCAGCGCCAGCAGCAGCAGATCGGGCAGGCGACCCTGCAACAGGGTAGTCCCGATCCAGGCGATTCCGGCCAGCAGCAGGCCAAGCAGCAGGCCTGGACCTGCGGCAGCCGGCACCTGCCGTGCGCTGATCCCCAGCACCCGTTGCATCAGCAGCAGATGCACCGGGATCAGCAGCAGTTGCTCGGCGACCGGTACGAACGCAACCCAAATCAGACCATGACCCGCGATCAGATACAGGCCAGCGGCGCGGATCAGCACGGTGCCAAAGGCCAGGATCATAACCAGTCTGGGATGGCCCAGTGCCAGATACACCTGGCCATTGAGAGCGAAGGGCGCGTTCAGTGCTGCAGCCAGGCACAGGGGTGCCACCAGGGCAATGCTCTCGTCCCATTGGTGGCCATACAGCACGGGAATCAGGAGTGGCGCCAGCCCGGACAGCACGCCAAAGAACGGCAGCGCCACGCCGGTCAGCAGGCGCACGGCGTGCAGCAGTGGCTCGTCGAGCGCTGCGCCGCGATGGTGAATGCGCGAGAAAAACGGCAGGGCCGTGTAGTAGGCTGCCGGTCCAGCCACGGCATAGAACAGGTTGACCGTGCCTTGGGCGCGACTGAACAGACCCACGGCACGCATATTGATCAGCCGCCCGAGCATCAGGTCGTACAGACCACGATTCAATTCATCGAGCATGGCGCCGCCGGTAGACAGCAGACCAAAGTTGAGCGGCGCGCGCCAGCCGCGCCAACTGGGCAACCAGGGCAGACCCGCAGGTCGGAACGCGGTAGCGATCAGGATCGAGACCAGCGTGCCGGCAATACTCGCCCAGGCCAGGCTGAGCGCGCCCAGACCGAGCATCGCCAGCGTGATTGCGGTGACGCTGTGCGCCAGGGTCGAGCCAATGCCAGCGATGGCCTGTTTTTCGGCTTCCAAGTTGCGGCGCAGCAGACTCAGGGTCAGCGAGCCGAACGGAATCAGCAGCATGTTGAACGCCAGCAGTTGCAGTACCGTGGCGACCTGGGGCTCGCGGTAGAAGCGCGCCGCAGGTACGCTGAGCAGCGCCAGCAGCGCGCCAACCAGCCAGGAAACCGCCAGCATCAGGCCCAGGACCGCGCGTATTTTCTCTTCGTTCAATTCCGGCTCGCGTACCAGGTAGTTGCCGGTGCCCAGATCGCGCAGCAGGTGGGCCATGCCGACCAGCACCGCCGCGATCGAATAAATGCCAATTTCCGCCGGGGCCAGTACCCGGGCAATCAGGATGGAAGCCACGAACTGGATCAGGACCGTGGCGTTTGAGGACAGCAGAGTGATGAGGATGGAACGGCGTGCGCTGTTCATGGAGATTTAAGTGTCAAGAAGCCGTCGCCGCAGCGCCGCCGGTCCATAGCTGAGCGCCCCGCCGACCAGACAGCGCAGCCGGTGTTTCCAGCGCTGCGCTGCCGGTCGGGTCTGGCCATGACGCCAGGCCAGTGACAACCAATCGCGGGCCCTGGCGCACTCGTGGGTGCGTAGTGCCTCTAATCCCAGATTCAGCGCCTGCACGGCTAGGCGGTCGGCAACGTGGTGCCGGATCGTAATGGGCAATTCCGCATCCGTTAGCAGGCGCTGCAGGGCATCAGTCAGACCAGCAAGGGCATCCGTGTTGCGGGAATGGCTGGTGGGGAACTCGCGGCGTCGTGCCAGCATGCGGCTATCGCAGGCAAAGGGTCCGAGCAGCGCCAGGCGCGCTGCCAGCAGCCAGTCCTCGCCGCCGTGGCGTAGCGTGGGATCGAAACCGCCGACCTGCTCGAATGCCGCCCGTCGCAGCAGCCAGGTGCTGGGCACCTGACAGAACAGATCATCGAGCAGGGGTGTGACCTGATCCTCGGCCACCAGCAGGCGTGTTGTTGCATCAAGCGGCTGGCTGGCCAGGCGCGCCAGTACCGGGCCACGACTGAAGCCGGGCGGTCCGGCCAGTTCGCCAAAGCCGACATAGTTGCAAAAGGCCAGCGGCGCATGCGGACAGGCACGCAGCAGTGCGACTTGATGAGCCAGCTTGTCCGGCAGCCACAGGTCGTCGCTGTCGAGAAAGGCGATGAATTCGCCACGGCTGGTGCGAACGCCGTGATTGCGCGCGGCGGCCTGGCCCTGGTTGCTCTGGCGCAGGCAACGTACCGTCGGCGCGTAGCGGGCGACCACGGCAGCGGTGTCGTCGGTCGAGCCGTCGTCGATGACCACGATATCCAGCGGGCGATAGGACTGCGCCAGAACACTGTCCAGGGTTGCGGCAATCCAGCGACCGGCATTCCAGGCCGGAATCACCACGGCCACGGTAGCGTTGACTGCGCTCACGCGTTGTTGTCCGGGCCGGATTCGTCAAGCAGCTCGCGGTACAGACGCGCATATTCAGCGGCGACCCGTTCCATGGCGTAGCGCTCCTGCACCCAGGCGCGACCCGATTGGCCCATGGCCCGACGGGCGGCGGGATCAGTCGCCAGTGCGGTAATCGCCACCGCCAGAGCATCGCGATCACCCGCCGGTACGTAACGGCCATGCACGCCATCCTCGAACAGTTCGGCCATGCCGCCGATGCGCGAGGCGATCACCGGCACCTGCATGGCCAGCGCTTCCACCACCGTGCGCCCGAAGGCCTCGTACCAGATCGAAGGCACCACCACCAGATCAAAGGCGGCTACGATCGGTTCGGGGTGGGCGATGAAGCCAGCGAAGCGCACGCGCGCCTCCAGGCCCAGCCGGGTGGCTTGTGCCTCCAGTTCGGGGCGCTGGGGGCCATCGCCGATCAGCACGGCGACCACCTCGTCAGGCAGGGTGGCCAGCGCATCGAGCAGATGCTGTACGCCCTTCTCGCTGGACAGGCGACCGAAATAGCACACCACGCAATGACGGTCGCTGAAACCGAAGCGGGCACGGCTTGACTGCCGTTCCGCTGGCATCGGCAGCTGTTGCGGCACGCTGATGCCGTTGTAAATCACCCGCAGCCGGGTGGCGGAAAAACCGTACCCGGCGATCAGGCGCGGCGGGTAATCGTCCCGGTTAACCGACACGGTCAGATGCAGGCAGCGCGCCCAGAGACGCCCAACCAGCAGATCCGGCAGCCGCCAGAGTTGCGGGGCGCGCAGCCGGCCGCCGAGCCACTGGCGGCGCGGGATCAATTCAGCCGGGTCGGGCATGGCCCGCATGCTACCGATGAGACGCGCACGGCTGGCCAGCCGCGCCAGCAGTGGAATCAGCCACATGCCGCGCCGCCAGGAGATATTGAAGTGCAGCAGCCG
>DAITNL010000011.1:0-33483 GCA_036834665.1 Candidatus Competibacteraceae bacterium
GCCTGGAACAGCTCGGTTTTGCCGCCTACCTGACCAAGCCGGTGCGCCGCGAGCATCTGCGCGATTGCCTGGCACTGGCGCTTGGCCGCCGTGAACGGGGCATCGACCGCGGCCTGATCACCCGCCATACCCTGGCCGAGCGTACTGCGCGCCGGGTGCGCATTCTGCTTGCCGAGGACAACCGTACCAACCAGACCATCGCCCTGGCCCTGTTGCGCAAACTCGGCTATAGCGGCGATGCCGTGGCCAACGGTCAGGAAGCCCTGACCGCGTTGCGCGACCTGCCCTATGATCTGGTGCTGATGGATTGCCAGATGCCGGAGATGGACGGCTACGAGGCCACCGAGCGCATCCGCGCCGCGGATGGCAGCGTGCGCAATCCGGCCATCCCGATCATCGCCATGACCGCCAGCGCTATGCAGGGCGATCGCGAGCGCTGCCTGGATTGCGGCATGAACGACTATCTGGCCAAGCCCGTGTCCTTTGGCGCCCTGGCGGAGGTTCTCGAACGCTGGCTGCCCGCGGTCGACGAAGCTGCGCCGGAATCCGCCGCAGCCACCACGACCCCCTGAACCGATGCGTCCGGCGCTGCTGCTTGGCGATCTGCGCGGTGGCGTAATTGCTGCCGCCGTGGTGCTGCCGCAGGCGACCGCGTTTGGCGCCGCCGTTTTCGCGCCAGCACTCGGCAGCGCGGGCGGTGCGCTGGCCGGACTCTATGGCGCCATTGGCCTGCTGCTCATCAGCGGCATTGCCGGCGGCACCATCGGCCTGATCAGTGGCCCGACCGGCCCGAGCATGGCTCTGCTCAGTGGCAGCGCTGCCCTGTTTATCGCGCAGGGTCTGACTCCGGCGACCCTGGCTCCGGCGCTGTTCCTGGTGACCGTACTGGCTGGCCTGCTGCAACTGCTGATTGCCCTGGCCGGCGGCGGCCGCCTGATCAAGTTCATTCCCTATCCGGTGATCGCCGGCCTGACCACCGGAATTGGCCTGCTGCTGATTCACGCCCAGTTCAAGCCGCTGCTCGGCCTGCCCGCTGCGGGCGCGCTGAGCGACTGGCACGGGCTGCCGCTGGCCACCGCTGCTACCGCCTTTCTGCTGACGCGCTACGCGCCGCGCTGGATTCCGGGGCTGCCCGGACCGATTGTCGGCCTGCTGGCGGCAACCGCGCTGTTCCAGATCGCCCTCACCCTGTTCCACCCCGGCGCGGCGCCGCCACACTGGACCGTAGGCGCCCTGCCGGAACCGGCGACGTTGCACCTGGCGCTTGATCCGCACCTGCTTAGCCAGGCGCTGCCCTGGCCGCTGCTGCTGCAAGCCAGCTTTGTCCTGGCGATTCTGTCCTCGCTTAACACCCTGCTGACTGCGGTCATCGCCGACTCGGTCACCGGCCAGCGGCACCGGGCCCGGCGCGAACTGCTGGCGCAGGGCATCGGCCAGATCGTGGTGGGCCTGCTCGGCGGCATGGCCGGCGGCGCCAGCCTCAGTGGCACCACCACTGCGGTACGCGCCGGGGCGCGGCGCTGGGCGCCCCTGCTGGCAGCGGGCCTGCTGCTGTTCCTGCTGCTCGGGGCCGGTGCGATTGGCCGCTGGCTGCCGACCAGCGCGCTGGCTGGCCTGATCATCGCCTCGGCCCTGGCGCTGATCGAGACCGATATTCTCGCCTGGGCGCGCCGCCGCCATACCCGCCGCGATGCTGCCGTAGCGCTGCTGGTGGCCACGGTCAGCGTTAGCCATGACCTGATGCTGGCGGTCCTGGTCGGGCTGGCGATTGCCGTGGCGCTGTTCATCCATGATCAGAGCCGGGTGCCGGTGATTCACAGGCGCCTGACCGGTGCTGAGCGTCCCTCAGTGCGCAAGCGCCCGCTGGAACAGGCCGCACTGCTGGCCGCGCATGGCGAGCGCATCGTTCTGTACCAGTTGCGCGGCAACCTGTTTTTCGCCAAGACCGACGCCCTGTTCGAGGAACTGCTGGTCGATCTCGACCGGCCAGCCTGGGTGATTCTGCATCTGCGCCGGGTGTTGCAGGTCGATCTGTCCAGCGTACGCCTGCTGCAGCAGATCGCAGCGCGCCTGGAGGCGCATGGCGGTGAATTGCTGTTTTGCGATGTGGATGCCGCACTGGGCCTGGGCCACGAGGTGGAACAGACCCTGCGCCGGCTCAGCCTGCGGCCGGGACGCCTGCATGTGCACACCTTCGCCGCCGCCGATCAGGCGCTGGAGTATGCCGAGAACGCCCTGCTGCGGACGCTGGGCATGGACCCGGCGCGACTGGAGCAGCCGGTCACGCTGGAGGAACTCGACCTGTGCCGCGCCATGCCAGCGCAGGCGGTGCAGATCCTGGCGGCGGTGCTGCAACCGCGCTCCCTGGCCGCCGGTGAGCGCCTGTTCGCCGCCGGTGACAACGGTGCCGAGCTGTATCTGGTACTGGCTGGCCGGGTGGATATCCGTCTGCCGGCGGGCGACGATCGCTATAAGCGGCTGGCGATTTACGGACCAGGCACCAGCTTTGGCGAAATCGCCTTTCTCGACCCCGGGCCCCGCGCCGCCGAGGCGGTGGCGGCGGCACCGAGCATGCTGCTGATGCTCACGCGCAGCGCCTTTGACCGGCTGCGCGCGCAACAGCCGGAAGCCGCGATTGCCCTGCTGCTGGCCCTGGGGCAACTGCAGAGCCGCGCCCTGCGCTGGAGCGCCCGGGAAATCCAGCGGCTGATTGAGTGGTAGCCACCACCGACCGCTTCAGGCCAGCTTGAAATACACCTCGCGCGCCGGCAGATCCAACCCGGCCAGCCGCAGCGGCAGCACACTATCCGGCGCGATGCTGTCAGCGATCTTCAGCCGCGTCTCCAGGGCTAGCGCAGGCACCAACACTGTGCCGCGTGGGGCGCGCTTTTCCACCAGCACGCCCTCGCCCTGCCAGCCGGGATGCTGCTGCAAATAGACCAGGGTCCAATGCTCGCGCGACAGCCGCTCGGCACGGCGCACGCCACCGGACACCGCCTCGGCGGCACCCACCCGGGCGATGATCGCCTGCTCATCCAGCGGCTCGACACCCCGCAGCACGGCGCGCAACTGCTGATGGGCGACCAGATCCAGATAGCGGCGCAAGGGACTCGTCACCTGCGCGTATACCTCCAGACCCAGGCCGCCATGCGGGCCGGGCTGGCTGCTGTACTGACGTGGGCGCAGACTGCGGCGCAGGGCGTGCATCGCCGCCAGACTGGTCGGCGCCCGCTCGGCCGGATCGGCCACCGCCTGGGTGGTGAATGGAAACGGCAAACCCCGCTCCAGAGCGAAGCGCGCCGCCGCCACCCCGGCCATCAACATCGCCTCGCTGACCAGGGTCCGGCTGCGCAAACGCGGCAGCGGCACGATCGATACCCGGCCCTCGACCACCTGCATCTTCACTTCCGGCAGATCGATGAAAATCGCCCCGGCAGCGGCGCGGCGGGCACGATGACGCTGGGCCAGTTCGTCCAGACGCCGAAACGGCTCCTGATCAAGGCGCGTCTCCACCGTCGCATAGCTCAGCCGCTGCACCCGCACCCAGCTTGACACGATCTCGATATCGACCACCTCGCCCGCCTCATCCAGGCTCAGGCCAAAGGACAGCGCCGGGGAAATCTCCGCCAGCCCCAGGCCCAGCCGATCCACCGCTGCCACTGGCAACATGGGCGCGGTGAGCTCGGGCAGATACAGGGTCGCGCCACGGCCGCGCGCCTCCTGATCCACAGCGCTATCCGTCGGCACCAGGGCCGCCGCATCGGCGACATGCACCCACAGGCGGTCGCCATCGATACTCAGCGCATCATCGGGATCCAGATTACCCTCATCGTCGATGGCATAGGCCGGCAGCCCGGTCAGATCGACGCGCTGCTCCTCGGGCAACGCCTCCGGCAAGGGCAGCGAGGGTGCGCTCAGGGCCACACCCATGCGCTGCGGATAGGGATTATCGGTGCCCTGCCAATGCTCCAGGCGCAGCAGCAGCGCATGCGCGCTCTCCGGGGTTTGGGCACACTCCAGCGTCTGCAACACCCGACTCTGTTCACGCTGCCCCCAGGCCAGCTCCTCGACTTCGCGCAGATACGGCGCATCCTGCGGTGCCAGCCGGCCGGCGCGGGCCCGTTCCAGAAAGCCAGTCCAAGCCGCGCGCTCGGCAGCCTTGGCGGCGCGCGCGCTGCGCTCCCGCTCAACCTCAGCCAGCGGTCGGGCGCTGACCTGCTCGGGCGTGCCCTGAAAATACAGACCCTCCTCGATCAGCCGCCAGCTTGCCCAGGCCGTTGCCGGCGTGCAGGCACCGTAAACCAGCTCGGCCAGCTCGACCAGCGTGGTCTGCCCACCATCGAGCAGTTCACAGGCGGCCTCGGTCTCACCGCTCGGCAATGGCTCCAGCTCGCGCAGGCTGCGCAGGGGTCCTGGATGCAGGAGCTGCACGTCCTTGGGGCGGACACGCAGCGCACGACCATCGGCCAGCTCGATTTCCAGCTTGTCACCAAGAGCCGTGACCCGGGCGGGACCTGTTTTGTAAAGCACCAAACTATTCTGCGGGATCATAATTTTGACTTCGCGAAGCTCCCGGTTCGCGGCATTCCGGCGGCAACGCCGAACCCGCGCGGGGCATGGTTTGATTGTGCTGCGGCAAAGGGTGAAAATATCAAATTAACTACGCGAAAATCACTAAAAACCCCATTATAATTGGCGAAGCTCGACAAGCGGTCCATCGCTCGGCTTCTCCGGCTTCCACTATCCCAAACTCTTGAACCCAACCGACACCCTTGGAACCGCTTTCCCGAATGGCCTTCCGGTCCGCGCCATGTTGCCGCCATTCGCCCAAAGCTCGGATTCCACGCCAGCCCCGCAAACATGGCGCAAGGCCCGCGCCTCTGGCCCCCACGATCCGCCCACTGCATGGGGCGCTGAAGGACCGCAACGCGTTTTCAAGTTTTCGTCGCCGGGGGTTCGCCCGCGGCGCCTGCCTAGCGTAGTAAGGAGAGAGCGTTCATGCATGACATCATTCAGCAATTAGAACAAAAACGCGCCGCTGCCCGCCTTGGCGGCGGACAGCGCCGCATCGACGCCCAGCACAAGCGCGGCAAGCTCAGCGCCCGCGAGCGCATCGAAGTCCTGCTCGATCCGGGCAGCTTTGAAGAATGGGACATGTTCGTCGAGCACCGCTGCAGCGACTTTGGCATGGCCGACACCAGCACCCCGGGTGATGGCGTCGTGACCGGCTACGGCACTGTCAACGGTCGGGTCGTGTTCGTGTTCAGCCAGGACTTCACCGTGTTCGGTGGCTCGCTGTCCGAGGCGCACGCCGAGAAGATCTGCAAGATCATGGATCACGCCATCAAGGTCGGCGCGCCGGTGATCGGCCTGAACGACTCGGGCGGCGCGCGTATTCAGGAAGGCGTCGCTTCGCTGGCGGGCTATGCCAACGTGTTCCAGCGCAACGTGATGGCCTCGGGCGTGATCCCGCAGATCTCGGTGATCATGGGACCCTGCGCCGGTGGCGCGGTGTACTCGCCGGCCATGACCGACTTCATCTTCATGGTCAAGGACACCTCCTATATGTTCGTGACCGGTCCGGAAGTGGTCAAGACCGTCACCCATGAGGAAGTCACCGCCGAGGAACTGGGCGGCGCGATCACCCACTCGACCAAGTCCGGTGTTGCCGACCGTGCCTTTGAAAACGACGTCGAAGCGCTGCTGATGCTGCGCCGCTTCGTCAACTACCTGCCGGCCAACAATCGCGAAAAGCCGCCGTTCCGGCCCACGCCCGATCCGGCCGACCGGCAGGATTTCTCGCTCGATACGCTCATCCCGGATAATCCGAACAAGCCCTACGACATGAAGGAGCTGATCCTGAAGGTCGTGGACGATGTCGACTTCTTCGAGGTTCAGCCCGAGAACGCCAAGAACATCATCACCGGCTTCGCGCGCATGGACGGCTGGCCGGTGGGCATCATCGCCAACCAGCCGATGGTGCTGGCCGGCTGCCTGGATATCAAGTCCTCGATCAAGGCCGCCCGCTTCGTGCGCTTCTGCGACGCCTTCAATATTCCGATCATCACCTTCGTCGACGTGCCCGGCTTCATGCCCGGCACTGCCCAGGAATACGGCGGCATCATCAAGCACGGCGCCAAGCTGCTCTACGCCTACGCCGAATGCACCGTGCCCAAGGTCACCGTCATCACCCGCAAGGCTTACGGCGGCGCCTATGACGTGATGAGCTCCAAGCACCTGCGCGGCGATGTCAACTTCGCCTGGCCGACCGCCGAAATCGCGGTGATGGGTCCTAAGGGTGCGGTGGAAATCATCTTCCGCCAGGATATCGGCGATGCCGCCAAGATCGCCGAGCGCACCGAGGAATACCGTCGAAAATTCGCCAACCCGTTCATTGCCGGCCACCGCGGCTTCATTGATGACGTGATCATGCCTCACGGCACCCGCAAGCGCATCTGCCGCTCCCTGGCGATGCTGCGCGAAAAGCAACTTGAAAATCCGTGGCGCAAGCACGGCAACATTCCGCTGTGAGGGAGATGCGAGGCATGTTCAAGAAGATTCTCATCGCCAACCGCGGCGAAATTGCCTGCCGCGTGATCAAGACCGCCCGCAAGATGGGTATCAAAACCGTCGCGGTCTATTCCGAAGCCGATAAGGACGCGCTGCACGTCGAGATGGCTGACGAGGCCGTCTTCATCGGTCCACCGCCGACCGCGCAGAGCTACCTGGTGATGGAACGCATCGTCCAGGCCTGCAGGGACACCGGCGCTGAAGCGGTGCATCCTGGCTACGGTTTCCTGTCCGAGCGGCCGGCCTTCTGCGAGATGCTGGAGAAGGAAGGGATCGTCTTCATCGGCCCGAAGGTTCGCGCCATCGACGCCATGGGTGACAAGATCACCTCCAAGAAACTGGCCAAGGAAGCCGGCGTCAGCACCGTACCCGGCCACACCGACATCATCCGCGATACCGCGCACGCTCTGCAGATCGCCCGCGAGATCGGCTATCCGGTGATGCTCAAGGCCAGCGCCGGCGGCGGTGGCAAGGGCATGCGCGTCGCCTGGAACGACGCCGAGTGCGCCGACGGCTTCGAGCGTGCCACCAACGAAGCCCGTTCCTCCTTCGGCGATGACCGCGTGTTCGTCGAGAAGTACATCGAAGAACCGCGCCACATCGAAATCCAGGTGCTCGGCGACAGCTTCGGCAACATCGTCTACCTCGGTGAGCGCGAATGTTCGCTGCAGCGGCGCCATCAGAAGGTGATCGAGGAAGCGCCCTCCCCGTTCCTGGACGAAAAGACCCGTCGGGCAATGGGCGAGCAGGCGGTAGCCCTGGCGCGCGCCGTGGACTATCAGTCCGCCGGCACGGTCGAGTTCATCGTCGACGCCAAGCGCAACTTCTATTTCCTGGAGATGAACACCCGTCTGCAGGTCGAGCATCCGGTCACGGAATACATCACCGGGCTGGACCTGGTGGAGCAGATGATCCGGGTCGCTGCTGGCGAGCCGCTGGCCTTCAATCAGGACGGTGTCAAGCTCAAGGGCTGGGCCATCGAGGCGCGCGTCTACGCCGAGGATCCGTTCCGCAACTTCCTGCCCTCCATCGGCCGGCTGGTCAAGTACATGCCGCCGCAGGAGACCGAGGTCGTGCGGGTCGATACCGGCGTCTATGAAGGCGGCGAAGTGTCGATGTACTACGACCCGATGATCGCCAAGCTGATCACCTACGGTGCTACCCGCGACCGCGCCATCGCCCATATGCGCGATGCGCTGAATGAATTCTTCATTCGCGGCGTGCAGCACAACATCAGCTTCCTGGCGGCGCTGATGGTGCACACCCGGTTCATGACCGGGCGCATCAGCACCAACATGATCGCCGAGGAATACCCGAACGGCTTCCACGCCGCCGACGTGCCGCACGATGATCCGGCATTGCTGATCGCGGTCGCCGCCTTTCTGCACCGCAGCTACATGGACCGCGCCGCCAAGATCAGCGGTCAGATGCTTGGCCATGAACGCAAGGTCAAGAACGACTGGGTGGTGCTCATGGGCGGCCAGTTGCACCCGGTGCATATCGAGCTGGTCGATGGCGGCTACGATGTGGTGTACATGGGTGAGCACTACCAGGTGCGCAGTGATTGGCAGTTCGGCCAGCCGCTGTTCAAGGGTACCCTGAATGGCACCGACATCTGCATCCAGGTCGAGCGCCGTGGCATGCACTACCGGCTGTTCCATTGGGGCTCGCAGGCCGACGTGATGGTCATGTCGCCACGGGTAGCCGAACTGCAGGCGCTGATGCCGGAGAAGGCGCCGCCGGATCTGTCCAAGTTCCTGCTGTCGCCGATGCCGGGCCTGCTCACCAAGCTAGCGGTACAGGTCGGTCAGGAGGTCAAAGCCGGCGAGGAACTGGCGGTGATCAAAGCGATGAAGATGGAGAACGTGCTGCGCGCCGATCAGGACGCCAAGGTGGCCAAGATTCTTGCCACCACCGGCGAAAGCCTGGCAGTCGATCAGGCGATCATCGAGTTCGAGTAAGCGTCTGGCGGCGGATCGGTTTTGCACCGGTTCGCCGCTCCGCGGGCTACTGGCCAGAAAGATCCTGAATCAGCAGCCTTGCCCGACGCGGCACAAAAAACACTGTGCTTTCCAAAGCTGACAGCCCGGGTTTTAATGTACCCGGGCTGTTTTTGGTGTGGAATCGTAACGGTTCGCGTCTTCAGTGTCCGCTCAGCGAGCCCCAGAGCCGCTTCACCCAGGACTGCTTCGACAACTCCGGGCGGATACCCTGCGACAGGAAGTATCCGGTATAGCGCTTGTCGGCTTCCATAATGTGCCGGGTCAGCCAGACCTTGAGGAAGTGCGCCAGCTCAAAGCTGATCGAACTCTTCCCCGAGTTGAGTTTTTCACTCAGATCATTCAGTTGTGCAATCAGCTTATCGTGCTCTTCCTTGTGCCGCTCATACTCGGGATAGTGCAGGATGCGCATCAGGCTCTCTTCAACCGCGAAATGCACACGGGTGTATTCACCCAGACGTTCGAGGATCTTCGTCGTCACATCCGCGGCGTGGCGCTGCTGAATTGCTTCATGGATCTCGTTCAATAAATCCACGAGTACCTGGTGCTGAGCATCGATCTCCTCGATACCAACGCTCAGTTCATTGGACCACTCGATAAATTTGCTCATAGCCTCCACCGCATCGGGGTGCCGGTTGACCACGGCGCGCGCCGTGCGTTCGGCCACCTTGTGGGTCGCTAGCGGGATGATGGCGTGTTAAACGCACGCTGTGTTGTTGGTTTTGTATCGCCACCCGCTGTCGTCGGGGAACTGCTCCCACCCCATAACACGCCGGATTGGCACGGATTATCTTACACCCTTGCCCTGCCCATTTCATGTCGTGCAGGTTCTTTTTACCATGCACGATGCCAGGGCCGAATGAAACAACCGCTGATCACCCTGCGTTTGCCGCTGTAGCACCCGGTCACACCAAAAAAACGGCCGCCCGGAGGCGGCCGCTGCATACCCTGCGTCAGCGCAGGATTACTTCACCAGGCGCGCCTTCACATAGGCACCCGGCGCGTCCTCGATCACCGGCAACTGACCAGTACCGGGTACACGCGCCGGCACCTTCTCACCGGAAAGCTTGCTCAGCCACTTGTACCAGTCCGGCCACCAGGAACCCTCGGTCTGCTTGGCATCCTTGAGCCACTCATCCGGATCGGCTGAGTTTTTCGGATTGGTCCAGTAGAAGTACTTGTTGGCCGCCGGCGGATTGATCGGACCGGCGATATGGCCAGAACCGCTGAGCACAAACTTAACCGGACCGCTGAACAGCAGGCTGCCGGCATAGTTGGACTTCCAAGGCGCGATGTGATCTTCGATAGCCGATAGGAAATAAGTCGGTACCTTGACTTTGCCTAGATCGATCGGCGTGCCCAACAGGGTGATGCCACCCGCTTCCTTGAGCCGGTTGTGCTGGTACATGTTGCGCAGGTAGAAGCTGTGCATCTTCGCCGGCATGCGCGTGGAATCAGAGTTCCAGTACAGCAGATCGAAGGGGAACGGTTCCTTGCCCAACAGATAGTTGCTGATGAAGAACGACCAGATCAGGTCATTGGCACGCAGCATGCTGAAGGTGGTCGCCATTTCGCTGCCGTCAAGGAAGCCGCGCTGCTCCATGCGCTTTTCCAGCGAGGAGATCTGCTCTTCCTCGATGAAGACTTCCAGTTCGCCCGGCTGCGCAAAGTCGAGCATGGTGGTCAGGTGGGTGCCGGCAGTGATCCGTGGCGTGCCCTGGGCGGCCAGATAGGCATTGGTGATCGCCAGCAGGGTACCACCGAGGCAGTAACCGAGAGCGTTGACCTCACGCTCGCCGGTCGCCTTTTCGATGGCATCCAGCGCCGCCAGCGGGCCATCCTTGAGATAATCATCAAAGGCTTTCTCGGCCATCTTCTCGTCCGGGTTGACCCAGGACATCAGGAAGACGGTGAAGCCCTGATCCACGCACCACTTGATCAGCGAGTTCTTGGGCCGCAGATCCATGATGTAGAACTTGTTGATCCACGGCGGGAAGATCAGCAGCGGCTTCTTGAAGACGTCCGGCGTACTCGGATCGTACTGCAGGAGCTGCATCATCTCGTTCTGGTAGACGACCTTGCCGGGCGTGGTGGCGACATTCTTGCCGAGCTCAAAGGCATTGAGATCGGTCATGCGAATGCTGAGCTTGCCCTTGCCACGCTCCAGATCATCAAGCATGTTCTTCAGGCCGTTGACCAGATTTTCGCCGCCGGTCTCCAGCGTAGTGCGCAGCACCTCGGGATTGGTGAGCGCAAAATTGCTCGGCGACAGGGCATCAACGAACTGGCGGGTATAGAACTGCAGCTTCTTCTTGGTCTTGTCGTCTAGGCCCTCGACGCTGGCGACCATGTCCTGAATCCAGCCTGCAGTCAGCAGGTAGGACTGCTTGATGTAGGAGAACAGCGCGTTATCCTGCCAGTCGTCATGCTTGAAGCGCTTGTCACCCTTCTGCTCACGCACCACGGTTTCCATTGGCTGACCACCCCACACCGCCGGCAGGGCTTTCTGCCACAGCTCCAGGTAGTTCTGCCACAGAGCCATCTGCGCCTGCGCCAGGCGGGCCGGGTCGGCCATGATCTTCTGGGTCAGATCAAGGAAGGACTTGCCCAGACTCATCTGGTCCTGCATATCAAGCAGGCCGTCATTTTTCTGACGGTTCAGGAATTCCTTGACAATGATCTGGCTCTTCTCGGCGATATGGCCGAAAAGCTGAGCCATTTGGGCCGGATCGGGCATCTTGATTTCCGGCGCTTTGAGTTCGGGGCCTTTTTGCTCAGCCATGCATGTTTCCTCTCGTCGTTATGGTGGTCTTCTAGACGACTTTATTCTAGCCGATTCCGGGACGCGCATCGCCCGGCATCACGGCGGTGCACCAACGAAAACAAGCGGGCAGACCGCTACGGAAATTCCGCAGGGTCTGCCCGCCAGGGAGAACGCCGCAGCGAGTCTGCCCTTACTTGGGAGCCACCAGGCCCTTCAGTTCCTGCAGGCTCTCAGTGACGCGCTTGTTGATGATGGCGAACGCGTCGGTGTTGGACTTGCTCACCATCTCAGCCAGCTCGCGCATGTTGGCCAGGGCCTGCTCGAAGGCCTTGCGGACCAGCTCGGCCTGCTTGGTGGTCATTTCCTGCGGGTTGCTGGCGCTGCCGGCCAGCTGCTGGGCGATCGAGGACACTTCGTTCATCGCCTGGCTGAGGATCTCGGCCTGACGCTGCGCCACGGCCTGCATTCCCTGCACAGCGGCCTGATTGGCAGCGGTCAGCGCTTCGATGTTCTTGCGCTGGGCGGTCATGATCGCTTCCATATCGAAGCCGGGGATCTTGACATCGCCGAGCATCTTGCTCATGTCGAACTTGCTCATGTCGAACTTGGCGAAATCAACGTTGGCAAACGGGTTGAAAGGATTGTTGGTCATCTCTGTTTCCTTAGTCGTTAGTAGGGGGTTAGGTGTTTTTTGTGCAACGCAACATCGATGGCGGTATTCTGCATCCCGAAATACTGGGAGTCAACATTTTTTTGCAGCGCAGCAATTGCACTGCTCATACCGCCTGGCCGAGGCTCTTGACCGCGATCTCGTAGACATCCGGCGATAAGGCCGGCACAGCCAGAATACGCTCCAGTTGGTCACGCATAACCGCCTGGCGGGCGGGATCGTATTGGCGCCAGCGGGTGAACGACGCCATCAACCGGGCGGCGATCTGCGGGTTAAACGCGTTCAGCGCCAGAACCTGGTCGGCGAGGAAAGTATAGCCACTGCCATCGGCCGCGTGAAAATGCACCGGGTTGCCCTGGACAAAGGCGCCAATCAGCGCCCGCACCTTGTTGGGATTGCGCAGGTTGAAGGCTTCATGGCGCATCAGCGCCTCGACCACGCCCAGGGTACCAGGCCGGCGCGCGGTCGCCTGCAGACTCAGCCACTTATCGACCACCAGCGCTTCCTGCCGCCAGCGGGCATAGAAGGCAACCAGGGCTTCATCGCGCGCCGCGCCGCTGCTATTGATCAGCGCCGCCAGCGCACCGAATTGATCGGTCATGTTGCTGGCGCGGTGAAACTGGTCCAGGCCACGCGCCTGCCATTCCGGCTCATCCAGCTGCAGCAGGTAGTCGAGGCAGATATTTTTCAGGGCCCGCTCGCCGATGGCAGCCGCGTCGATGCGGTACTCGCCGGCGCTACGGGCACACAGGTGCTCATAATGCGCCTGCAGGGCCGGGCGCAGGCATTCCGCCAGGCTACGCAGGACAAAGCAGCGCGCGGCATGAATGCCGTCCACATCCACTACGCTCATCTGCTCGGCGAGGTAGGTTTCACCCGGCAGGATCAGCAGTTGCGCCAGCAGCGCCGCATCGGCGGTCGTGTCCAGCGCCTGCGCAAAGGCAGCACTGAACGACTCCGGCATTTCCCAGGGCTGACCCTGGCGACGTGCCTCGACCAGGTGCAGGATCAGGCTCACCGCCAGACTCTGGCCGGCATCCCAGCGGTTGAACGCATCCCCATCATGGGCCAGACGGAAACGCAACTCGGCATCACGATCAGCACCGCGCAACTTGACCGGTGCGGAAAAGCCGCGCAGCAGCGAGGGCACCGGTCGCACCGGCACATTGATGAAGGTAAAGGTCTGCTCGGTCTCGCGCAGGTCCAGCACCCGCGTGGTGCCCTGCGGCGCGGCCTCGCCAGCCTGTTGCAGCGGCAGATCCTGACCGTTGCCATCCAGCAGCCCCAGTGCCAGCGGAATATGGAACGGTTCCTTGTGCGGCTGGCCGGGCGTGGGTGGGCAGGACTGGCGCACGCTCAGGGTGTAGCGGTGCGCGGCGGCATCGTAGGCATCGCTGACGGTCAACTCGGGCGTGCCGGCCTGATGATACCAGCGCTTGAACTGGCCCAGCTCAGCGCCATTGGCGTCGGCCATGGCGGCGACGAAGTCATCGCAGGTCACTGCCTGGCCGTCGTGGCGCTGGAAATATAGATCCATGCCGCGGCGGAACCCGTCTGCGCCGAGCAAAGTCTGCAGCATGCGGATCACTTCCGCGCCCTTGTTGTAGACGGTGACGGTGTAGAAATTGTTGATTTCGATATAGGAATCAGGGCGCACCGGATGCGCCATTGGCCCGGCGTCCTGCGGGAACTGGCTGCCGCGCAGGATGCGCACGTCCTCGATGCGCTTAACGCCGCGCGAGCCAAGATCGCTGGAAAATTCCTGATCGCGAAACACGGTCAGCCCTTCCTTGAGACTGAGCTGGAACCAGTCGCGGCAGGTGACGCGATTGCCGGTCCAGTTGTGAAAATACTCATGGCCGATCACACCCAGGATGCCCTGATAATCGGCATCGGTGGCGATGTCGGGACGGGCCAGCACGTACTTGGTGTTGAAAACGTTCAGGCCCTTGTTTTCCATCGCGCCCATATTGAAATCACCGACCGCGACGATCATGTACAGGTCAAGGTCGTATTCCAGCCCGAAGCGCTGCTCGTCCCAGGCCATGGCCTGCTTGAGCGCGTACATGGCATGCGCGCACTGGTCGATATTGTGCGGCTCGACGTAGATGCGCAGGGTGACCAGACGCCCGGACTGCGTGGTAAAGCTGTCCTCGATGTACTGGAGATGACCGGCGACCAGCGCGAACAGATAGCAGGGCTTGGGAAAGGGATCGTGCCAGGTCGCCCAGTGGCGGCCATCGTCCAGCGTGCCGCTGGCAACCGGATTGCCGTTGGACAGCAGCACCGGATAGCGGGTCTGTTCGGCAAGCAGCGTGGTGGTGAACACCGCCATCACGTCGGGACGGTCGAGAAAATAGGTGATACGGCGGAAGCCTTCGGCCTCGCACTGGGTGCAGAAATTGCCGCTGGATTGATAAAGCCCTTCCAGTGCGGTGTTGTCCTGCGGGCGGATGCGGGTGGTGACGGCAAGTTCAAAGCGCGCCGGCGGATCCAGCAGGGTCAGGTGATCGGCGTCGATCCGATAGTGCGCATCGCTCAGCGGCTTGCCGTCCAGCGCCAGCGCCAGCAGTTCCAGATGCTGTCCATCCAGGATCAGCGGCGTTCCGGCGGGCGTGGTTTCGGCGCGCACGATGTGCAAGCGGGATTGCACGATGGTGTGCGCGTCGCCGAGATCAACGTGCAGATCAATGCGCGGAATCTGGTAGGCAGGCGGGGTGTAATCGTGGAGATAGGTCGTCTTGGGCGTCTTGGTCGACATGCGGGCCACTTGCACAGGTTGGGGGAACGGGAGATTTGGCAAGGCGGCGCTCCGGTTTGTTCAGCGCCGCGCCATGCCGTGCCTATTCTGCCGCATCGTCTGCGCTTTCCACTCATGATGCGATGCGGCGCTTTGCCGATGGCGCCGGCGGATACTTGACCTGCCGGATCAAGCGGGCACCGGCCTCTTGAAGCGTCAGTCCCGCACCGGGCGCTTGGCCAGCTTGCGCTGCAAGGTGCGACGGTGCATGCCCAGTTGCCGCGCAGTGGCGGAGATGTTGCCGTCGTTATCGCGCAGCACGCGCTGGATATGCTCCCACTCCAGACGGTTGACACTCAGGGGACGCTGATTGATCTCAGCACCCGCAACACTACCGGTCGCGACCAGAGCCGCCACAATCTGATCGGCATCGGCTGGCTTGGGCAGGTAGTTGACCGCACCGAGCTTGATCGCCTCGACTGCCGTGGCAATGCTGGCATAGCCCGTCAGGACCAGGATGCGCGTGGCCGGCTCCAGCGCAAGCAACCCGGGAATCAGTAGCAGCCCGGAATCCCCGGCCAGGTTCAAATCCACCACAGCGTATTCCGGTGGATCGGCACCGGCGGCGTGCTGCGCGGCGCTGCTGCTGTGAGCGCTGGTCACCGCGAAACCGCGTCGCTCCAGGGCCCGTGTCAACACCCGACAGAAGGCGGCATCGTCATCGACCAGCAGCAGGCTGGAACGGTCACCAGGATCGGTGCCAGCACTCATCCGCTCGCGCCGGCATGGGCGGGTAAATCAATGCGGGTACAGGTTTCACCGCGTGGATCGCGCCGCAGGCTCACCCGTCCGCCCAAGCGCTCCAGCGCTGCATTGGCCAGCAGCAGGCCAATCCCCAACCCTTCTTCCTTGGTGGAAAAAAACAGCTCACCGGCATGGCAGGTCGCTTCCGGGGTCAGCCCCGCACCCCGGTCGCGAATCTCGATCACCACCCGTCCCTCACCCCAGTGCCCTTCCAGATCAACACGGTGTGGACTGGCATCGGCGGCATTGTTAAGCAGATTGATCAGCGTCTGGCCCACCGCCTGCGGTGCGGCCACGGCCGGCGGCGGCTGCGGCCCACTGCAGCGAACCGCCAGCGGCACCCCCGGACGCAGCAATTGCCAGCGCTCACGGATCTGCACCAGCAGCACATCCAGCGACTGGGTCGCCTCGCGATCCGCCACCAGATTGGCGCCGCGCAGCAGATCACTCAGGATCGTCTTGCAGTTATCCACCTGCTGACGCAGCGTGCCCAGATCGGCACACAGCACGGCATCATCGCCATAGCTGTATTCCATCTCCCGGGCCAATACCGCGATGGTCGACAACGGTGTGCTCAGTTCATGCGCCGCGCCAGCCGCGAACAAGCCCAGAGTAAGAATCTGTTCATCGCGCAGCGCCTGCTCGCGCAAGTGCGCGACCTGCTGATCACGCAAGCGCAAGGCCGCCGCCAGCCGCGCCACAAAACCGGCAACCAGCAGCGCGCTAATGCTGAACACCAGCCACATCCCCCACAAATGGGTCTGAAAGCCGGGACCGTGGCCGCTGAGCATTCCCGGCAGCGGCCAGTAATGGAACATCAGCACGGTATAGAGCGCCACCGTGGTGAACGCAGTCATCCAGACCAGAGCAGCCGACAGCAGTGCGGCAGCGATGATCAGCGGCAGCAGCAGCAGCGACACGAACGGATTACTCGCGCCGCCACTGAAAAACAGCAGCAAGGCCAACGCCAGCACATCCAGTTGCAAATAGACAAACAACTCTCCTGCTCTGACCGGTTTCAGGCGCCGGGCACGGGGATGCATGGCAATACCGGTCAGCATGCTCCAGCCCAGAAACAGCGGCACCGCCAGCGGCGGCAAGGGCTGCGGCGGCGTCAGTCCAAAACGCAGCCACAGCAACATCACCATCGGTCCGAGCACCACCAGCGCCCGCAGCAGCAATAATCGTCGCCAATCGTCCATTCCGCCCCGCTTCACTCATCCAGCGCTGCACCCGCGCAGCCACCGCCACATTCTAACCGGTCTGGCTTCAGGCGTCGGCTGCGGCAATTTGTCGCATTCCCGCCCGGCAGCGCACGCCCTAGCATAGAAAAAACCTTTTCCTCACCTGATTCAGGAGCACTCTGCATGGTTTTTTCCAGTACCCGAAGCCTGCCATTTCCGCGCACCAGCGCCCTGCTCATCAGCGTCCTGCCGGCCCTGCTCGCCGGCTGCGGCGGTGATGACGATCCCGGCGAGCGCGCGGCCACAGTGCGCTTCGCGGCACAGATCAACGGCCAACCCTTCACCTGCGGCAAAACCTACAGCGGCGTCGGCATTGGCCAGCCCGGCAGCTATCAGGTCAATGACTGGCGCTTCTATGTCCATGATCTGGCCCTGGTCAAGGCCGATGGCAGCCGCCAGCCACTCGATCTCGATCAGGACGGCACCTGGCAATATCAGAACGTCGCCCTGCTCGACCTGCGCCAGGACTGCGGCAGCGGCACACTGCCCACCAACAGCGTCGTCAAGGGCGCCGTGCCCAGCGCGACTTACACCGGCATCTGCTTCAAGGTCGGCGTGCCCTACGCACTCAATCACCTCAACGATGCCACCGCGCCCTCACCACTGAACGCCTCCGGGATGCTGTGGAACTGGCGCGGCGGGCGCAAATTCATCCGTATCGACGGCATGGGCGCGCCCGGCAGCGACAACAGCACGGCCTTCGTAGTCCATCTCGGCAGCACCGAGTGCCCCGGCACCGATCCGAGTGCGCCGCCAGTCGCCGCCTGTGGCTATCCGAATATCGCTGAATTCTGCCTGGATAATTTCAATGTCGATCAGGATCGCGTGGTCATGGACATGGGCCATGCGCTGGCAGGATCCAATGTTGCCTTCAACACGCCCAATACCTCGTCCGGCTGCATGTCCGGCAATGCCGATCCCGAGTGCATCCCGATCCTGCCGCGCCTGAACCTGGATTTCACCTACGTCGCCGGTGCCAGCGCCACCCCCGAACACTACAGCAAGGTCACGCCGCAGCTTTTGTTCAGCGTGAGCAAACCATGAAACTGCACCGCTATCCCGCTGGCGTGTTGCTGCTCAGTGCACTGCTGAACCTGACCGCCTGCGGTGGCGGCGATGGTGATGGCAGCGAGGCCACGACACCGCAGCCGCCCACAACCGATGCCGGCTATGACTGGTCATTGCCAGCCGGTTTCCCAACGCCGAAAGAATCGACCGATAACCCGATGTCCGCTGCCAAGGTGGAACTGGGCCGCCACCTGTTCTACGACCTGCGCCTGTCGGTGAACCAGACCACCGCCTGCGCCTCCTGCCACCTGCCGGAGCGCGCCTTTACCGATGGCCGGGTCACTGCCATCGGGGCGACCGGTGAAGTGCATCCGCGCAACGCCATGAGCCTGACCAATGTGGTCTATAACTCGACGCTCAACTGGGCCAATCCGGTGCTCAGTATGTTGCACGCCCAGGCGCTGATCCCGATGTTCGGTGAATTTCCAATCGAACTGGGCTGGAGCGATCACGAAGCGGAAATTCTGGATCGTCTGCGCCGCGATGGGCAATACGTGCAACTGTTCGCTGCGGCCTGGCCCGGCGAAGCGGATCCGTTCAACGCCGACCGGGTTGCCAAGGCGATCGCAGCCTTTGAAGCCACCCTGATCTCGGGCAACTCGGCCTATGATCAGTCCACGCTGCAGGGCAAACGGGACGCAATGAGTCCGGCGGCGCGGCGCGGTCAGGAATTGTTCTTTTCGGAACGCATGGAATGTTTCCACTGCCACGGCGGCTTCAACTTCAGCCAGTCAGTCAGCCACGCCGGCACCACGATTACCCAAACGGACTTTTTCAATAACGGCCTCTACAACATCGGCGGCACCGGTGATTACCCGCTGGATAACCGAGGCTTATGGGAATTTACCCAGCAGCCTGCCGACATGGGCCGCTTCCGTCCACCGACGCTGCGCAATATCGAACTGACCGCGCCCTATATGCATGACGGCTCGATCGCCACGCTGGATGAGGTGCTCGATCACTACGCGCGCGGTGGACGACTGATCAGCAGCGGACCGTTTGCCGGCGATGGGGCGAAGAACCCTTACAAGAGCGAGCTGATCGTGCCCTTTATCCTGAACACACAGGAAAAGCAGGACTTGATCGCTTTCCTGAACAGCCTCACCGACTGGGATTTCATCTGCGATCCGCGCGTTGCCGATCCGTTTGGCAACTTCCCCCGACATGCTCGTTGCCCCTGATGCCTTCTGGAGAGTTTCCAATGCGAGTTGATAAACGCTATTCCCGGCGACGCTTGCTGGCGATCGCCGTGGCACTGGCCTGGAGCTTGGGCATACCGGGTCTCGACCATCCGCTCATCGTGCCCACGGCTTATGCTCACCATGGCGGCGGTGGCGGTGGCAGCGGTGGCGGCGGCAAAGGCGATGGCATGAAAAACACACGATCTACGCCGGCGAGTACGTCCCTGCCAGCAGCAGGCCAGGGCAAGGGTGGACGGGGTGCCGAGGGCATGAAGCCATGACAGGGTGGCGCGGGAGATGGCTGTTTCTGATTCCGACGCTGGGTTTTTGCTGCGGCTGTGCCAATCTGGAATCCGCCAGCAGCAGCACCGGTCAGGGCCATGGCGCGGTGGCCTATGCGGCCAGCACACAGGATTGGCGGCTACGCTGGCAGGCTGCCGATCCGCAGCAGGCACGACAGCAGGTTTTACAGGACTGTGCCGTCGCCGATTGCCAGGTGGTGCTGGAATTTGGCCCCGGCCAGTGCGGCACCCTGGCGCTGGGTTCGCGCGGCATCGGGGTCGGTCAGGGCGCCACACCCGCAGCCGCCGAGACTGCTGCACGCAGCGCCTGTCAGCAACAGAGTTCCGACTGTCGGGTCGCCACAGCGGAATGTAATCGCTGAATCGTGCCAACTGCTCAGCCGGGCATCACGCAAGCCAATTCAAGAGATTCAACATGCATCTGCTGGAACAAAGCGAAGCAACGGTCATCGGCAAGGTCGCGCGGGCGGCATCCGCCCGGCGCGCAGCGGCGCTCATGAATTACGGCAATCTGGCCGCAATCCTACTGCCGTTTCCACTGCTGATTTTCTGGTTCGGCGCGTCGATGCTGGTCTACGCCCTGAACCGCCACCATCCCGATCCACGGGTCGGCCACTACACACAGCAGGCCGCCTATCGTTTCTACGGCATCACCGGCTTTTTCATCGCTGCCGGCACCTTCATTCCCGGTGGCGGATGGGTCTGGCACCTGAGCGCGTGGATTGCAGCCGCGCTGATTCTGATTCCCTGGTCGATCCGCGACCTGCGGCGTATTCACCGTGAAACCTGGTTCGATATCGCCCTGGATGAGACCGGTCAGCCGCTGTCGGGCGCAGTCGCTGCCGCGACCTGAACACTCACAGGCGCAAACGCCGCACCTGCCGTTGCAACTGGCGCACCTGCTCGGGTGAGGCCGCCGGTCCGTAACGCAGCGCGGCGTAACGCTGGCCGAGGGCACGGATCGCCTCGGCCAGATCGGGCCGGGCGGCTGCGACCCGTTCGCTGAAATCCAGCGGTCCCTCGTGCCTACCGCGCAGCAGACCCCGCCGCGCCAGCCTTTTGCACACCTGCTGCCAGGCACGCGCCACCGGATCGCGCTCGCGGCGACCCTGCCAGCGCAGTCCGGCATAGACCAGCCCGAGCGCAGCCAACGCCAGCAGCAGCGCCAGGGTCATCTCCTCCCAGTCCACTGCGCCAAACCCCAGCCCAGACAGGAAATCCCGCTGCCGCTGCGGACCATAGGCCAGCACCCACTCATTCCAGGCGATATTCAGCGCATCCCAGCCCAGGGCCAGTTGCCGCAGCCATTCCAGATCGCCGCCGCGCCGCGCCAAGAACGGCAATAGCCCACCCGGATCCGTCACCGCCGCATAAACTCCATCACGCACCCGGTTTGGCGCTACCGCTGCGGTCGGATCGATCCGCACCCAGCCACGCTCCTCCAGCCAGACCTCGGCCCAGGCATGCGCATCGGACTGGCGGACAATCAGGTAATCACCCAGCGTGCCCGGCTCGCCACCGAGATAACCGGTCACCACCCGCGCTGGCACACCCGCCGCACGCATCAGGAATACGAAGGCACTGGCGTAATGCTCGCAAAAGCCTTCACGACTGCGGAATAGAAAATCATCGACGCTATCGACGCCCAGCAACGCCGGCTTCAGGGTGTAATAGAACGGCTGCTCGCGAAACAGCGCCAGCGCCCGGTTCACCCGCGCCTCGGGCTGTGCATCGGCCTGCTGCCAGTCCGCCGCCAGCAGCCGCGCCCGTGCATTGCCACGTGCCGGCAGTTGCAGGGCCCGCACCCGTTCCACCGCACTCAGCTCGCCGGTGCGATATTGCGGATAGGACCGCAGCTCATACCGATACACCTCATTGACCGGCTCGCTGCGCAGCAGCTGAAAAGTCTGAGTCATCAGCGCGCCCGGCGGCAGGCGTGCCGGCAGATCCAGTGCCAGCAGCCAGCGCTGATTGCTCGGCTCCAGGATCACCGCGTAATCCAGCGCCGGCCCCAGCGGGGTGAACGGCATCAGCGTTGCTACAGGCCGTTCATGGGCTGCGGTCCAGCGCCGGCCATCAAACTGCTCCAGGACCGGGCCACGCCAGTAGCGCTGCGCCGGCGGTGGCAGCGCGCCGTTAAAGCGCACCCGAAAGGCGACTGCGCCGGATTGAATCAACTCGCTGATCGTACCCGGCGTCATCTCGTCCGACAGCCCGGTGCGGCCCTGATAGGCATCCTTGGGCAGACCCCACAAGGGTCCAGGAATACGCGGAAACAGCACGAACAAGATCAGCATCACCGGCAATGCCAGCAGCATCATGCGCCCGGTCAGGCGCAGCGGCGCCAGCCCGCTCAGACCGGCATGCTGGCGATGCAGCATCATCTGCGCCGTCAACAGCAGCAGCACCACACCCAGCAGCCCAGCCACCACCGGAATATCCTGGCTGTACAGCAGCTTGCCCATCACCAGCAGGTAGCCGAGAAACACCAGCACCACGCCATCGCGCAGGTCGCGCGTTTCCAGCAGCTTGCAGGCCGCCATCGCCGCCAGCAGCGCCACGCCGGCATCCCGGCCAAGCAGGGTTTTGTAATGCGCCAGCACCGCACCAGCCGCCAGCAGCGCCAGCAATAGCCGCAACGCCGGCGCAGGCAGGGACCAGGAGTACCAGACGATGGCGGCGCGCCAGCCGGCCAGCGCCAGAAAACCCAGTACCAGCCAGATCGGCACCTGGCCAGCATGCAGCAGAACCGCCAAGGTCAGCGTGACCAGCAGCCAGACCAGTCCCGGCGGCGACAGCGGCTCACCGGGTGGTGGCGTTGAGCGGGCGCGTTTCCAGAGTTTCATGACGTTTTCACCCCGTCACCGGAATACAGCGCCAGAACTTCCAGGCACCGGCGGCGCTGCTGCTCACCCTGCCCCGGCGCAATCCACACCCCCGGCAGGCGCAGACCATAGCGGTGACCCTCGCTCTCGGCCTTAAGCACCCACTGGCACAGTTGCCCTAGGCGCGCTTCGGTCGGATCATCACCGAGCACCGCCCAGTCCAGCCACAGCTCCGGGCGCGTCTGATCGGTGAAGCGCTTCACCAGCAGTGGACCACCGCGCGTCGCCGCTTTCCAGGCAATACGACGGGGCGAATCCCCCGGTGCGTAGGGACGAAATCCGGCATAGTCCTCGCTGCCCGGTCCTTCGGCACGCTGGCCACTACCACGGGCGCTGGCCTGGCGCACCGGCAGGGGCCGGTGGCCACGCGGTGCCGGATACACCAGACAGGCCGCGTCAAACTCGACCCAGCTCCACGCGTGCAGCAGTCCCAGCGGATAACGGGTCAGCACGCGCACCCGCCCCGGCCGCAACCAGCCGCGCCGCTCACTGGGCATCGCCAGCGTCACCAGCGTTGTACCCTTGGCCGGCAGATCGGCGTAGCACGGTGGCTGATCGCGCCCCTGCAGGGCAATGCCGTAGCGCGGCCGCGGATCGGGATTTTCCAAACGCACGCCAAACAGCGCCGGCTGGCCGGCGAACACCGGCGCGACCTGGGCCGGATGCACGATCAGGCTAAGCAGGTTGTCATGCGCCTGCCACATGCTGTTCTGCGCCACCGCCGCCAGCAAAAAGGTGAAGGCGAAACCCATGCTGTTGCTGTAATTGATCGACCACAGAAACAGCACGAACAGCAGCAGGGCGAAGGCATAGCCCTGACCGGTGGGCAGGATATAGATGCGGCGGCGTTCCAGGCGCAGCGGTTCGCGGATCGGGCGCTGGCCACGGGTCACCCAGGCCTCGAAGCGCTGGCGCAGCGTCGATGGCTGTACGGTCGCGTCGTTCATGACCCGCTCACCGGTGTTTTATCAGCGGACACACCCTCGTCCAAAGCAACCACGACCCGGTTGCGGCCCTCGGCCTTGGCCTGGTATAGCGCATGATCGGCGCAGCGCAGCAGGTCATCGATAGTCTGCACGGCTGGACCAAAGGCGGCCACACCCATACTCACGGTCAGCTTCAGAGGGGAATACCGGGTCACAATCTCGTGCCGGCTGACTGCCTGACACAGGCGCTCGGCCAGACAGCGGGCTTCGGCCAGCGCGGTATTAGGCAAAATCACCCCGAATTCCTCGCCACCCAGCCGACCGACAATATCAAGCGAACGCAACTGCTGTCGCAGCAAGGCCGCCAGGCTACGCAACACCTCATCGCCAGATTCATGACCATAGGTGTCGTTGACGGCCTTGAAGTGGTCAATATCCAGCATCAGCAGCGAAAATGGCGTGCCGTAACGCTGGGCGCGAACCACCTCTTCCACGCCGCACTGGGTGAAATGGCGGCGATTGTAAAGCCCGGTCAGTTCGTCGGTCATGGCCAGGGTTTGCAGACGCTGTTCCAGGGCCTTGCGCTCGCTGATGTCGATAATGGCAAAAAAGACCGCTAACTGCTCCTCGAACTGGATCAGAGTCGCCGACAGATTGGCCCAAAACGGTTCGCCCGCAGCAGTGCGCAGACACACTTCACGGTGCTGCAGGAAACCCTGCTGGCGCAGTTGCGCGATCAACTGATCCCGTTCCTCGGACTGGACGTAGAATGCCCGGGTCGATTTACCCAGAATATAGGCGCGGGCCACAGCGAGCTTCTGCGCTGCCTGCGGATTGAGATAGAGGATAACGCCGTCGTCGATGCGGGAAATGACGATCGGAAACGGCGCGCTCTCGACCAGATTACGGTAGCGTGCTTCGAGCGCGCGTAACTGCGCTTCCGCCTGCTTGCGCAGGGTGACATCCTGCATGGAGACAATCGTTCGGCCATCACTCAGGCACCAAAAACGGAACTCGATCTGCTTTTGCGTGCCGTCCTTGCATATGACCGAGAAGCAGCGGGGCGTCTCGATCCGCGTCCACTGTCTATCGTGTTGCCACTCCTCCTTGACCCTCTGGCGATACTCGGGGTCAGGATAGGCGCGCACGAACCAGTCATCGAGATGGCGAACTTCCTGTTCGCTGTAGCCGGTCAGCACCTTGAAACCATAGTTGGCGCGCAGCACCGTGCCCAAGGCGTCCAGCACCACGATGCCCAGGCCCATGTCCTCGAATAGGCCATCCAGCAGATCGCGCTGCCGGGCAATCATGACCATCGCAGCACGCAACTGGCGCAGGCGGATGCCGATGAACCCGGCAATGCTGGCCGTACCGATCACGCCGCTCAGAGCCAGATACAGCCAGAAGTGGTTGGGCTGCGGCGCGGGATCATAGAGAAAACCCTCCAGAGACAGGCCCGGCGCCACCATGCCCAGCTCGGCGTAGACTTCGGCGATATGCTGCCAGCGCCCGGGGTTCATATAGCCGATCTGCACCACATCGGGCAGGATCAGGCGCTGGCTCTGCGCGGCTTCAAAGCGCAGATGATCCAGACTGTGGCGCTGGCTGTATTGGGCATAAATCAGCGCGGTGATTTCCTCGGGATGCGCCAGGGCATAGTGCCAGCCACGCAGCGATGCATCGCGAAAGGCGCGTACCCGCTGCGGATAGCGACGCAACTGCTCTTCGGTGGTGAACAGAGTGTCACCGTAGAAATCGATGCCGCCGGCGCGCGGATTGAAGCTCAGGTAGGGCTGGCCGGCCTGTTGCAGCAGGAACGGCTCGTCGGTGGCATAGGCGGACATGACGTCGGCCCGGCCCTCCAGCAGCGCGCTGGGATTGAATTCGTGCGGTATCTGGGTCATGCGGCTGGCCGGCACCGTTTCCCAGGCCAGATAGGCGAGCAGCTCGGCGGCATGGGCCTCGATCATCGCCCGCTTGCCGGCCAGATCGTGAATGCTGTCGATGCCGCGATTGGCCAACGCCAGCAGAATAAACGGCGAATGCTGGTAAATGGCGGCCAGCGCCACCACCGGCCGGCCCTGACCGCGCAACAGCACCAGATCCGAAGCGGCGATGCCAAACTCAGCATCGCCGCGCAGCACGATCTGCGCCGGCTCAGTGTTATCCGGCGCCTCCAGCAGCGTCACGTCCAGACCGGCGTCGCGGTAAAAACCCTGTTCCACTGCCGCGTAATAGCCGGCGAACTGGAACTGGTGTTTCCATTTCAGTTGCAGGCTCACCCGATCCAGCCGGGGCGCGGCGGTGCCGATGATGGGCAAGGCCAATGCCAGCAACGGCAGACCGTACACCAGCAGCAGGCGCACCAGCCCATGCCACATGTTGCTCACGCCGGCAGGGCCACGCCATCCAGCAGTTGCCCAACCAGATCAGCGCTGCTTTGCTCCAGCGTCTCGTCGCCCGGATGCAGGCGATGGCCAACCACCGCCGGCAACACCACCTGCACGTCTTCGGGCAGCACATGGTCGCGACGGTGCAGCAGCGCCCAGGCGCGCGCCGCGCGCAGCAATGCCAGTCCGGCGCGCGGTGACAGCCCGCCGCGAAAGCGTCCCGACTGGCGCGAAAAAGTCAGCAGGGCCTGCACATAATCCAGCAGCGGCGGCGCGGCATGAATCCCGGCCACCCGTCCCTGCGCCTCGTGCAGTTGTTCCGGGGTCATGCTCGCCGGCAGCCGTGCCAGCACCTCGCGGCGGTCCTCACCTTCCAGCAGCAGCCGTTCCGCCCGGGCATCGGGATAGCCCAGTTCAATGCGCATCAGAAAGCGGTCAAGCTGCGATTCCGGTAGGGGAAAGGTACCAATCTGGTAGGTGGGATTCTGCGTGGCAATGACAAAAAACGGCACCGGCAGGGCGCGGGTTTCGCCTTCAACCGTCACCTGCCCTTCCTCCATCGCTTCCAGCAGTGCGCTCTGGGTCTTGGGCGTGGCGCGATTGATCTCATCGGCCAGGATCAACTGGGCGAAGATCGGCCCGGGATGAAACACAAAGGTTTCGCGCTGCCGCTCATAAACAGCGGCACCGAGAATGTCGGCGGGCAGCAGATCACTGGTGAACTGGATGCGCTGGTAATGCAGGCCCAGGCAACGCGCCAGGGCATGCGCCAGCGTGGTTTTGCCCATGCCGGGCAAGTCCTCGATCAGCAGATGGCCACGCGCCAGCAGACAGGCCAGCGCCAGGCGAATGGCGCGCTCCTTGCCGAGGATGGTCGAACCGACCTGCTGAACCGTCAGATCAAGACGTTCTTCAAGGGCGCTCACTGGCTCAGCCCTGGGGATGCAGATCGCGCTTGAATCGTTTGAAGTTTTCCACATAGCGGCTGGCTGACCCGCGCAGGTTCTCAATCTCCTGCTCGGTCAGCGTGCGCACCACCTTGCCCGGCGAGCCCATCACCAGCGAACCGTCGGGAATGACCTTGCCTTCGGGAATCAGGCTGTTAGCGCCGATCAGGCAGTTCTTGCCGATCACCGCCCGGTTCATGATCAGGCTCTTGATGCCGATCAGGCTGTTATCGCCGATGATGCAGCCATGCAGCATCGCCAGATGGCCGACGGTGACATCGCGGCCCACGATGAGCGGAATGCCCGGATCAGTGTGCAGGATCGCGCCATCCTGGATATTGGCATTCTCGCCGATGGTGATGACATCGTTATCGCCGCGCAGCACGGCATTGAACCAGATGCTGGCATTCTGCTTGAGCACCACCGAGCCGATCACGGTGGCGTTGTCGGCGATGAACCAGTCTTCGCCATGGCATTCGACCCTGCGGTCGCCGAGGGAATAAATCACCGAAATTCTCCTGTCTGGGATGAGGTCATGGACACAAGAGGAGCGTGTCGCCAGTATACAACGAAGCCGACGGGGCGCCGGCAGGTGCAGGAGAACTCATCAGCACAGGGAAAGCCCGCCGGGTCGCGCATCTGGCAAGCGCCAGAATCGGCAGGGGCGCGACGCGGCGGGGACTGGCGGGGCTTACTTGGCGCTCTTGGCTTCCAATTCGGCAGCAGTCAGCTTGTCGTCATAGACACCCGCGACCACTTGATAGTTGCCAGCGGACAGAACATAGGCGACCTTGCGGTGATTACCTTCGGCACCGGGCTTGGTCCACATATATTCGACCCAGCCACCGTGAGCTTTCTTAGCGGCGGCGCACAGGGCGCTGCCAAATTCCTGACCGGTCGCCTTGTCCTTGAGCTCAACCACCTTGATGTTCTTGACCTTCTCGTTCGGATGCGCCTTGACGACGCCCGCGCTGCAATCCAGCGCGAACACATAGGTATCCTTCCAGGCCCATTTGCCATCCTTCTTGTCGAATTCAGACAGGGTCACGTCGGCGCCAGCATTAACGGCGACCGCGGCTTCCTTGACCTTGGTCACCACCTCATCGGCAGTCGCGGCATCCGCCGCCCAGGCACCGGCGGAAAGACCCATCACACAGCAGGCCGTCAGGCTCATCAACACTTTTTTCATGTAGTTATCCTCGCATTGTTATGGTGGTATCGGTGTTGTTTTGCGTTGCTACGGGATGCAACGCTTTTTAAGCCTAGACGCCACCTGACAGAGGAGCAAGCCACGCAACATGATTTCGCCGCCGGCAGCGCACTCACGGCCCATCCACGGTCAATCCAAACAGGGCCAGTGCCTGGCGTAGCGCGGTCCGGGTCGCAGCACTGTTCTCCGGGTCCTGCAGCGCCTGGCGCAGGAAGCCCTCGGTCTTGATGCGGTTCTGGGAAAGGCGGTAGGTATTGGCAAAGGCACCGGTCGCCTTCTCAGGCTGATTGAGCGCGCCATACACCTGGCCGAGATTGAACCAGGACGACACCCGATCCGGCGCCAGCGACAGGGCATAGATCAGCTGCTGTTCGGCGCGCTTGAACTGGCCGAGTTTTAGATTGGCATAGCCCAGATTGCCGGCCACTTCGACATCGGCCGGATCAGCGCGCTGCGCCTGCTGCAGGGCTGCAACGGCCGCCGCCGCGTCGCCGCGCTTAAGGGCATCCAGGCCCTGCTGATTCAAAGCACGCGCTGCCTTTGCATCCTGATGCGCCGGGCGCGGTACCTGTTCCAACTGCTGCCGGGCGGCCTGCAGACCGGCTTCGTCATTGCGCGCCGACTGGGTCAGCATACGCTGCACCGCGCCGAACGCCTGTTCATAGGGACCGGCCAGAGCCGGCGTCGCCAAAGCCAGCGCCGCAACCAGACCCAACATCTGCGCAATCCTGTTCATGGCCATGCCTCACTGTGTGGATGAACCCGGGTGTGGTCGCATGATTACTTTTGCCGCTGCAGGAAACGCGTCACCTCCAGCGCGAAGGACTCGGCGCGCCAGGTATTGGTTGCAGTGACATGCGTGGCATTCGGCAGCACCCACAGGCCACAGTTGGGAATGGCGCCGAACATTTCCAGCACCTGATCGAGCGGCGCCACCGGATCGCGATCACCGACCACGATCAGGGTCGGCTGGGCGATGCGACTGAGAATATCGAGATCGTGGGCGTGATCGGTACTGGCCGGTTCCAGCGCTTCCGAGACCCGGCTGATCACCTGTTCCCAGGCATCCGGCCCGCCCTGCGGCTGGTGGATATCGCTAAGCCACTTGTGCATGCCGACGCTGCGCCAGTAGGCCGGATTGGCCATGCCACGCGTGCCGGCGTGGGTCACCTCATCCTTGCGATAGCCGACCCGGTACAGCACCAGCTTGGCCACCCGCTCCGGATGATGCACAGTCAGCCACAGCGCCACCGCACCGCCCATCGACGAGCCGACCAGGAATGCCCGGGGCAATCCCAGATGATCGAGCAGATCCAGCACGGCGCGCCCCATGTCACCGACAGTCAGCTTTTCGGCGATCATCGGACTGTGGCCGTGCCCGAGGTGATCGGGCACGATGACGCGGAAACTGCGTGCAAACAGCGTTACCTGCGGCCGCCACTCGGCGCCGCTCATGCCGCCGCTATGCAGCAGGACGAGCGGTTCGCCCTGGCCGCTCTCGGTGTAATGCAGGGTGGCCATGCTGGAAGCCCTCTCTGGTATCAGAATTATGAAGCGGCGATTATAACGATCCTCGCTGCCTGACCCGATAATGGAATCACTTCCCCTCAGGAGATTGCCCATGGCCATGACCTCCCACTATTACCGCGCCCTTGGTCCGCACGGTTTTCACCAGGTCCACTACACCGAATGGGGCGATCCGGCCAATCCCCGGGTGCTGTTCTGCGTCCACGGTCTGACCCGCACCGGCCGCGATTTCGACTTTCTGGCCGCCGCGCTGGAACAGGATTATCGGGTGATCTGTCCGGATGTGGTCGGGCGTGGCCAGAGCGACTGGCTGGAACACAAGAGCGACTACACCTATCCGCTGTACATCAACGATCTGGCCATGCTGCTGGCGCGGATCGATGCCGAGCGCATCGACTGGGTCGGCACGTCGATGGGCGGACTGATCGGTATTTTTCTGGCCAGTTATGCCGGCACGCCGATTCACCGGCTGGTGGTCAACGATATTGGCCCGCGCATTCCGGTCGCCGGGCTGCAACGGGTCGCGACCTACGTCGGGCAGGTGGTCGCCTATGACAGCATTGAAAAAATGGAGCGCTTCATGCGCACCATCGCCGCGCCGTTTGGCCAGCTCAGCGACGCACAGTGGCGGCACATGACCGTGCACAGCGCGCGGCAACTGGAGGATGGCCGCTACACGCTGGCCTATGATCCGGGCATCGCCGAGAACTTCAGGAGCCTGGATCTGAAGGATATCGACCTGTGGCCGGTCTGGGATGCCGTGCGCTGTCCAACGCTGGTGCTGCGCGGCGAATTTTCCGACGTGCTCGATCATGCCGATGCCATGGCCATGACCGAGCGTGGCCCACGCGCGCATCTGATCGAGTTTTCCGGCATGGGCCACGCCCCGGCGCTGATGGCCGACGATCAGATCGCCGTGGTGCGCGACTGGCTGCTGGCGGACTGAGCGAGGCGCGCCGGGTCCGGCGGAATGGTGATCAGGCAACCGTTCCAGCCGGGCCGCTCAAGGCCCGCCACAGCCTCAGGCCGCCGCGCGGCCGCGCACCGTCGCCAGCCAGATGCCCAGGGCAATCAGGGCAATGCCCGGTGCATGGAAGACATGCAGCCGCTCCCCAAGGAACAGCATCGCCAGCAGCGCGCCAAAGGCCGGCATCAAGTGCAGGAATTGCCCGCTGCGATTGGCGCCCAGTTCGGTTACCGCGCGGTTCCAGAAAATATAGGCCAGGATCGACGGGAACAGCGCCAGATACAGAATGCTGCCCAGCGTCGCCGCATCGAGACTGAAAACATGCCCATGGGCCAGATCCCAGCCATACAGCGGCGCCAGGATCAGCACACCGATCAGCATGGTGAGCGCCTGAAACGGCAAGGGCTGCAGTGCTGCCGGACGCCAGCGCAGACATACCGAGTACAGCGCCCAGCTGACCACCGCCGCCAGCACCCACACATCGCCGGGATTGACCTGCCAGGCCAGCAGCGCCCGCGCCTCGCCCCGGGCGACGATCACCAGCACACCGGCCAGTGATATCCCGATGCCGAGTCCCTGCCAGCGATTCACGGTCTGGCGCAGCAGCAGAAACGACAGCGCCACAATCAGCACCGGCGTAATCGACAGCATGATCACCGCATTGGTAGCGGTCGTGGATTGCAGGCCGATGTAAACGAAGGTATTGAAATTCACCACGCCAAGCACGCTCAGCAGCAGCAGAATCGGCAAATGACGCCACGGCGGCAGCCCCTGTTCACGCAGCGCCCGCCAGACAAAGGGCAACAGGATCGCCAGCGCCACCGCCCAGCGCCAGAACGACAGGCTAAAAGGCGTGAACACGGCATGCACCGCGCGGCCGAGCACGAAATTGCCCGACCAGAACAGCGTGGTCAGCACCAGCAGCAGATAGGGTGAAACAGGCCAGGACAGCGGCGCGGACGTCGAGGTGGATGTAGACATGGTGGCGGGAACAGGGTCTTTCGAGGAATGGACCGTGCAAGGATGACCGGCTTCGCGGCAGCGATCAATCCGTCTAGCCCGTGTTCCATGCCCGTGTCTTATGCCGGCGCCGCGGTTATCCTAAGGCGCCGGGCCGCTTCGCCCCTGCGGACGCACCGGCCGCTTCGCCGACTACCTTTCGGATTCAACATGTCTCAACCCATGCAACACACCCAAGCGCCCTGGACACCGGCCCGCTGGCGCGACCAACCGGCAGCGCAATTGCCGGTTTACGACGACCCGGCCACGCTGGCGGCGGTGGAAGAACGGCTGGCGCAGTCGTTGCCCCTGGTGCTGGCCAGTGAGGTCCGCACCCTTGACCAGCAACTGGCCGAAGTCGCCGCCGGGCGCGCCTTCCTGCTGCAGGGTGGCGATTGCGCCGAGAGTTTTACCGACTGCACCGACCGCGCCATCACCGATACCTTCCGCGTCCTGCTGCAAATGGCGGTGGTGCTGACCTTCGCCGCGGCCTGTCCAGTGGTCAAGGTCGGTCGGATGGCCGGACAATTCGCCAAGCCGCGCAGTGCGCCGACCGAAACCCGCGCCGGCCTCACCCTGCCCAGTTATCGTGGCGATATCGTTAACGGTCTGGATTTCAGCGCCGAAGCGCGCCGCCCCGATCCACGCCGCCAGTTGCGCGCCTATGCCCAGTCGGCGGCGACTCTGAACCTGCTGCGGGCGCTGGCCCAGGGCGGCTTCGCCGATCTGCACCGGGTGCAGCAGTGGAATCTCGATTTCCTGCGGGCCAGTCCGCAGGGCGCCCGCTATCGTGATCTGGCCGACCGCATCAGCGAAACCCTGGCCTTCATGCGCGCCTGCCGCCTGGATGCCGCCACCGATGCCCAGGTGCGTCAGGTCAATTTCTACACCTCGCACGAGGCCCTGCTGCTCGGCTATGAACAGGCCCTGACCCGGCGCGATCCGCTGAGCGGTGCCTGGTATGTCGGTTCGGCGCATTTCCTGTGGATCGGCGAGCGCACCCGGCAACTGGATGGCGCGCACGTCGAATTCCTGCGTGGCGTCGCCAATCCGATCGGCCTCAAGCTCGGCCCAGACGCCGATCCCGATACCCTGTTGCGTCTGCTGGATGTGCTCAACCCCGACGATCGGCCCGGCCGCCTGACCCTGATCAGTCGCATGGGCGCAGACAAAATCGGCGCTGCACTGCCACCGCTGATCCGCGCCGTGCGCAGCGCAGGCCGGGCGGTGATCTGGTCCTGTGACCCGATGCACGGCAACACCCAGGAGACCCGCAACGGCTATAAGACCCGGCCCTTTGGCCGCATTCTCGAAGAGGTGCGCCAGTTTTTCGCCATCCACCGGGCCGAGGGCAGCTATCCGGGCGGTCTGCATTTTGAACTCACCGGACAGGATGTCACCGAATGCTTAGGCGGGGCGCAGGCGATCACCGAACAGGGCCTGGCCGACCGCTATCACACGCCCTGCGATCCACGCCTGAACGCCTCGCAGAGTCTGGAACTGGCTTTCCTGATTGCGGAAATGCTCAAAGACTCGCGCAGTGCAACTGGGGCGGCTCCCCTGATCACCTGTGAGGAATTCCGATGACGAAACGCCAGCCCGCGCGCCCGCGCCTGCTGCTGATCATGCAAACCGCCGATGCCGATGCCGGTCGCTGCGGCCGCAGGCTGCGCCAGCTTGGCTATCGCCTGGACTATTGCTATCCGCTGTCCGGTCAGCCGCTGCCCAAGGGTATGGATGGCTATGCCGGTGCGGTGGTGTTTGGCGGGCCGATGAGTGCCAATGACGATCAGCGCCTGCCCGGCATCCGCGCGCAACTGGACTGGATTCCCCTGGCACTGACCTCGGGCCGGCCCCTGCTCGGCATCTGCCTGGGCGCGCAACTGCTGGCGCGGGCGCTGGGCGCGACCGTGCAGCCGCACGCGGCGGGTCTGGCGGAAATCGGCTATTTCCCGGTGCTGCCGACCCCGGCCGGCCAGACGCTGTTTGATGCACCGCTGCACGTTTATCACTGGCACCGCGAAGGCTTCAGCCTGCCCGCCGGCGCGGAACTGCTGGCCCGTGGCACCCTGTTCCCCAACCAGGCCTATCGCTACGGCAACAATGCCATCGGCGTGCAGTTCCATCCGGAAGTCGACCAGACCATTTTGGAAAGTTGGCTGATGGACGGAGCGCATGAACTGGACGTGCCCGGCGCGCAGGCCGCCACCGAGCAGCGTGCCCATCATGACGCCCATGATGCGGCGCTGGATTGCTGGTGCAGCGGGTTTCTCAGTCAGTGGCTGGGCC
>DAITNL010000012.1:0-31641 GCA_036834665.1 Candidatus Competibacteraceae bacterium
TGCGCCGGCAGGGGAAACAGGCCCCAGCGGTCCTGCTGTTCATGGCGCCCGCCGAGCTGACTGGCGGCAGCGCTGTGCCAGGAGATGGGGAGGCTATGCGGATCACCGGCGCTCACGGGCAGCTCTCCGGGCAACGGTGGGTGATGACAGTGTTTATAAGCAGCGGATGCGCGACTGTATCGGCCAGCGCGGGCAGCGTGGCCATCCGCGGGCGCGTCCACGGATTGGCAGAGTCGGCGTGGCAGGCAGTGCGCCCGGGCATGCAGGTCTCCTCGGCGAAAGGCGGTCAAGTCGAGAGCGGCGGCCGCTGGCCCGGCAAGCCAGTAGCAGGGCAAGGCGGGGGCGGCAACCGCGCGGCGGTCTCATTATGGAGGGTAGCGCCGCTTCCGGGTAGACGATCCAGACTTGAAGTGTAGCCGGTTGTGGCATCCGGTGACGCCAAAAAGACTGGAATGCCCTATAGCAGTTGCAGCACTTCCTCGGCATGGTTGGCACAGTCGGGTTTGTCGATGATATGCGCGATGTGGCCGTTCTCATCAATGATGAAGGTAATGCGGTTGGCAACACCGAGCAGGCTCATGGCCGCACCCATCAGGCCACCGCTGCCAATGGCGCCATAGGCGCGGCTGATGGCACCGTCGGCGTCGGCGAGCAGTGGAAAATTGAGCCGGTACTTCTCAGTGAAACGCTGGTGGCTGCTGGTGTCCTGGGTGGAGACGCCGAGGATGGCAGCGCCCTTGTCGCGGATGTCCTGGTTGTGATCGCGCAGCGAGCAGGCCTGCTTGGTGCAGCCCGGGGTATCGTCCATTGGGTAGAAGTACAGCACCAGCTTGGTGCCCAGGTAGTCGCCCAGGCGGATGGTACTGCCATCGGTGGTGGTCGCGGTGAATAGGGGGGCGGCGTCGCCAACTTTGAGTTTCATCGGGATAGTCTCACGGATCGGGTTTTTTTGAGGTTTCTTGAGAATCGCAAGGCGGCTTCCGGAGGCCGGAAACCGCCTTGGCAGGTATGAAGCGCGGCTGAACCGTGCCGAAATGCTTTGACCGCGCGCGGCGCAAAATGCTCACACCGGCGCGGTCGCGCAGTCTAGCGCCGGTGTGCTGTCTTCACCAGTAGATGCCCCGGGTAAATTGGGCAAAGGAAATCTGCTCCAGCGAAGGCTCCTGATCGCCCTGATGTCCTTTCTTGGCCGCCGATGATTCGGGGAACAGCCGGAAGGCGGTGTTCATGATCACGGCGTAAATCTTCGGCGCCACGGCATGCAGCACCTGGGCGAAGATGCCAATCCGCGTGGCGATACGCTCGGGCTTGTAGATGATCGCCTGCACGATCAGGTCGGCAGCTTCCTCGGGGCTGAGGGTCGGCACATGCTGATAGATCTTGGTCGGCGCGATCATCTCGGTGCGCACCAGCGGCATGTTGATGGTGGTGAACTCGATGCCGCTGTCGGAGAACTCGGCCACCGCGCAGCGCGAGAAGGCATCCAGCGCCGCCTTGGAGGCAACATAGGCCGAAAAGCGCGGTGCGTTGCTGAGCACACCAATCGACGAGATGTTGATGATGTGGCCGCGCTTTTTCTGCATCATGCTGGGAATGAAGCCCATGATCAGTCGCAGCGCGCCAAAATAGTTGAGCTGCATGGTGCGCTCGTAGTCGTGGAAGCGATCCAGCGAGTTTTCAATCGCGCGGCGGATCGAGCGCCCGGCGTTGTTGATCAGGATGTCGACACCGCCATGATCATCCAGAACCCGCCGCACCAGCGCGTCACAGGAGGCGATGTCGGAGACATCGGCGGTATAGATAAAGGCCTGACCGCCGCGCGCCGCGATCTCCTTTTGGGTCTCCAGCAGCTTTTCCTCGGTGCGGGCGATAATGATGGTCTTGGCGCCGGCCTCGCCGATCTTGAGCGCGGCGGCTTTGCCGATGCCGGCGGAAGCACCGGTGATCATCACCACCTTGCCCTTGATCGCACCGCTCAGGCTGCGATCGACGAACAGATCGGGGTCGAGGTTGCGCTCCCAGTAATCCCACAGCTTTGCGGCGTAGGTTTCCAGCGGCGGCACGCTGATGTCGGTGCCCTTGAGCGCCTTGAGGGTCTCGCGGCAGTCGAAGCGGGTCGGGTAGTTGATCAGGCCGAGCACGTCCTGGGGAATGCCCAGATCCTTGAGGATCTGATCCTTGATGCGCCGCGCCGGCTTGAAGTGCGCCAGACCGGTTTTGATCACCGATGGTATGAAGGCGAACATCAGCGCGTTGACCCGCAGGCTCATCTGCGGCGCGTGCGCGGCATGGGCGAACAGGTTGAGAATGTCGCCAATCCGGTGCGGGTGGGGATCGACCAGGTGGAAGCACTGGCCATCGAGCCCGTCGAGATGGGCAATATGATCCATGGCGTCAACGATGAAGTTGACCGGCACCAGGTTCAGCCGGCCGCCCTCGATGCCGACCATCGGCATCCAGGGTGGCAGCAGGTTGCGCATCTTCTGAATCAGCTTGAAGAAATAATAGGGGCCGTCGATCTTGTCCATCTCGCCGGTGCGCGAATCGCCGACCACCGCGCCGGGGCGATAAACGCGCCAGGGCCGGCTGCACTCGCGGCGCACGATGCCTTCGGACTCGTGCTTGGTGCGGTAGTAGGGGTTATCGAGTTCCTCGGCTTCGTCGAACATGTCCTCGCGAAACACGCCTTCGTACAGGCCGGCGGCGGCGATGGAACTGGTCAGGTGGAAGCAGCCGACCTCGACCGCTTCGGCGAAGGCGACGACATTGCGGGTGCCCTGGATGTTGACCTTTTCCTGAATCTCGGCGCTGGCTTTCAGGTCGTAGATCGCCGCCAGGTGGAACAGGTGGTCGATGTTGCCCTTGAGCCGGGCCAGGTCGGCCTCGGATACGCCAAGCTGGGCTTGGGTTAGATCACCGATGATCGGCACGGTGCGCGCAGCGGCAGCCCCCCAGCGTTTATGCAGGGTCTCTACCAGAGGCAATTCGCGCTCCAGAATCAGGTAGTAAACGGTGCTGTCGGGGCGCTGGAGCAGCTTTTCAACGAGGCGGCGACCGATGAACCCTGAGGCTCCGGTGATGAAGTAATTCATGGCGAACAGAACTCCTGGCTTAGGTGGTGCTTGAGCGGTATTTGAGCGGTGTTGTAGTGGTCAGGCACGGACAAGGCACTATTATAGTTTCGGGTGGTGGGAAATCTTTTCCTAACCGGTAGCACAGCAGCCCGCGCGTGGGCAGAGGGGATGGCAATCGATGAGTGGTGCGCAGTTGTTGATCCTGGTCGCCGCAACCGCGCTGGCGTCGAGCCTGTTGACCCTGTTGCTGGGCGGATTGCTGCTGCGGTATTGGCTGCTGCCCCGGCTGGAAGCCCTGAGCATGGTCCTGGAGGCGCGGGTGAAGACGGGCGTGAACGCGACAGCGGCTGAGTTGCTGCCCCAGGTTCGGGCGGAGCTGGTGGCGGGTTTCCGGGAGGCGGCCATGGAGAGCCTGCCGGCGTTCCGCGAAGAAGTGCGTAAGGGATTCACCGACGCGCTGACGGCGACGAACGCAGCTGAGCTGCTCGACCGTACGGCCCGCAAGGTAGTGCGCACCGGTTCATCTCTGGTGGAAAGCGGCTTGAACCTGCTGCGCCCGGCGCCCCCGGGTGGCGTGGATGCACCGGTGCGCGGGGATGATCTCAGGCGCCCTTGAGCGACTCGACCAGGTCGACATAGGCCTGCATGGCGGTTTCCTGAGGCATGCCCTTGAGCTTGGCCCAGGCGTCATACTTGGCGCGGCCGACCAGATCAGTGAAGCCGGGACGCTTGCCTTCGACATCGCCGGCCGAGCCTTGCTTGAAGTGCGCATACAGGCTGAGCAGGGTGTCGTTATCGGGACGCTTGCTGAGCTTCTTGCTGTCGTCCTGGGCAGCCTGGAAACGGGTCGCTAGATCGGACATGGCGGATACTCTCGGGTGGGATGGAGCGCGGCCGGGAATTAAGGTGGTCGCGCGAATAAATGAGTTTAGCAAGCTTAGTCAAACCAGCGCGGGCGTGATTGCATGTAGTGGCTATGACCGCCGTCCGGGGCGCATCCGCGCGATGCGTGACCGCCATCGGCCAATTCGTCAAAGCCCATGCCCGCCCGCCTCCCTAGAATGCGCGATCATGCGGGTTGCGATAAAAATAAAGCTGTTGCCAGCACTTATCCTGTCCCTGCCCGCCGCTGCGGCCCGGTGTTGCGCCGAGCGCCCTGCCCGGATCGCGCCCTGACCGCCGGTGTTTCTTCGCCATGATCCTGGATTTTCTCATGCCCAGCAAAAAAGACAGCGAGCGCATTTCCGGTATCGATACCGCCTGGTTGCGCATGGAGCGTCCGACCAACCTGATGATGATCACCGGTGTCATGATCTTCGATCAGCCGCTGGCCTATGCGCGTCTCAAGGAGGTCGTCGAGAGCCGGTTTCTGAAATACCGGCGCTTTACCCAGCGGGCGGTGCAAAAGGCCACGGGCGCGTTTTGGGAGAACGATCCGCATTTCGACATCGGCCGGCATGTGTTGCGTACCGCGCTGCCCGGTCGCGCCGATAAGGTCGAATTACAGCATCTGGCCAGCGACCTGATGAGCACGCCGCTGGATTTTTCCAAGCCGGTGTGGCAGTTCCATTTGATCGAGGATTATCAGGGTGGCAGCGCCCTGATCCTGCGCATTCATCACTGTTACGCCGATGGCATCGCCCTGATTCATGTGTTGCTGTCGCTGACCGATCCCGCTGCCGGCGCCCCGCCGCCTTCACCGGCGGAAAAAGCCGAACATGCCGCTGATGCCGGTTTGTTCCAGCGCTTCTTCGAGCCGGTGGACAAGATGGTACATACCACCCTCAAGCTGGGCCGCGACCTGGTCGGGGAGGGGGCCGATATGGTGCTGCATCCCTCGCATGCGCTCAATTACGCCCGTAATGGCGCCCGTCTGGCAGCGGAAATCGGCCGTCTAGCGCTGATGAGCGACGATTCGCGCACCCGCTACAAGGGCGAGCTGGGCGTGTCCAAGCGTGTCGCCTGGGCCGAACCGCTGTCGCTGTCCGAGGTCAAGGCGGTTGGCAAGGCTCTGGGGGGATCGGTCAATGACGTGCTGCTGACCGCAGTGGCCGGCGCGCTGCGCAGCTATCTGATCGAAAAGGGTGATCCGGTGCCGGACGATCTGCAGATTCGCGCCGTGATCCCGGTCAACCTGCGCTCGCAGGAAAAGGCGGCACGGCTGGGCAACTTCTTTGGGCTGGTGTTTCTGGCCCTGCCGGTGGGCATTGCCAACCCGGTGGCGCGCCTGTACGAGCTGCGCCGGCGCATGAACGAGCTGAAGGAATCGTTCCAGCCGTTGCTGGCGCTGGGCTTGCTGGGCACGGTCGGCATGGGCCCCAATCGCCTGCAGCAGGTGCTGCTGGAGATGCTGAGCAGGAAGGCTTCGGCGGTGATGACCAATGTACCGGGGCCGCGCGAGCCGCTTTACCTGGGTGGCGCGCCCTTGTCCGAGATGATGTTCTGGGTGCCGCAGTCCGGTTCGATTGGCATGGGCGTGAGCATTCTCAGCTATCACGACCGGGTGCATTTTGGTCTGGTGGCTGATTCCAAGCTGGTAGCCGACCCGGAGGAGGTCATCAATCGCTTCGCCGGCGAGTTCGAGAAGCTGCTGTTCATCACGCTGATGAGTCCCTGGGGCGAGGCGGTCGATGCGATACAGGCTGAGCGCGCCCTGCAGGCCCTGGCCGGTCCCGACGCCTGAGCAGCTGGCGGTTTAGGATGTTTATTCTAGGAATTGCGCATAGGCTGTTCACATCGTGAAACCGGCCCCTGCGTGTGGCCGGCCCACTATCTCCAGGGGAGTGATGCAGATGGTCAAGAAAGTGAAAGGCAACGTCGACAGCCAGTTGTCGCAATCGGTTCGGGAGTCCGCCCATCTGATCTGGCTGGCCGGGCTGGGCGCATTCGCCAAGGCCAGTGATGAAGGCGCTAAGCTGTTCGATATGCTGATCAAGGAAGGCGAAAAGATCGAGGAGCACACCCGCGAGAGCGCCAGTACCGCGCTTGCAGAAGTGCGTGAATCGGCGGGCGAAACCCGTGGCGCGGTTGCTGATACTTGGGACAAGGTTGAGCAGGTGTTCGAGGAGCGTCTGGCTCGGGTGCTCGGGCGCTTGGGTGTGCCCGGCCATGACGATGTGCAGGAGCTGGTGCGCCGGATCGATGCTTTGCAGGCGCACATCGAAGAGCTGCGTCAGGCGCGCGATGCCAAGCCCTGATCCGGGTTATCCGGTATCCACTGCGGATCGAGCCAACCTGCCCCAGCGCAGGATTCCGGTTTCCGGATTGCCATCCTTCTCTCCACCTTAATCAGGGGCAGCCCTCATGCTCGTCACGCAGCCCGAGAGCATTCAGCGCCAGGCTAGCGGTCCTCGTATCGGTCTTGCGGTCGCCGGCGGTGGCCCGGTTGGGTTGATTTATGAGATCGGTGCCCTGCGCGCCCTGGATGAAGCCCTGGAGGGCGTCGATCTGAACCGGCTCGACGTTTATGTCGGCGTCAGCGCGGGGGCAGTGATGGCGGCCCTGCTGGCCAATCAGTTCAAGCCCAGCCAGATCTGCCATATCTTCATCAATAATGAATCCGAGGAGCATCCGCTCGATCCGCAAATTTTCCTGGTGCCGGCGCTGGGCGAATATGCCCGGCGGCTGGCTACGGTGCCGGGGCTGCTCTGGCGGTCGTTCTGGCGCTACCTGCGTAATCCGCTGGATCTGAGCCTGTTGCAGTCACTGACTCTGCTCGGGCGCGCCTTGCCGGCTGGGTTTTTTGATAACGAGCCGATCCACGATTATCTGCAGCGGATGTGGAGCGCACCCGGGCGCACTGACGATTTCCGCCAGTTGGCCAAGCGTCTGTTCGTGGTGGCGGTGGATCTTGATACCGGCGAATCGGTCACGTTCGGCGCGCCCGGTTACGATCATGTGCCGATCTCGCGCGCGGTGCAGGCGAGTGCCGCGCTGCCGGGCCTGTATCCGCCGGTGGAGATTGATGGCCGTTTCTTCGTCGATGGCGCGCTGCGCAAGACCATGCATGCCTCGGTGGCGCTGCAGGAGGGGCTAGATCTGCTGCTGTGCCTGAACCCGCTGGTGCCGTTCGACGCCCGCCTGAACAAGGCCGCAGGCGCACCCCAGCAAGTCGGGCGACTGGTCGAGGGCGGTCTGCCGGTGGTGCTGTCGCAGACCTTCCGCGCCCTGATTCATTCGCGCCTGCAGGTGGGCATGCAGAAATATGACAGCGAGTACCCGAATTCGGACGTCATCATGTTCGAGCCGAACAGCGACGACGCCAAGATGTTCTTCACCAACGTCTTCAGCTTCTCCGGGCGGCACTGGGTCTGCGAACACGCCTATCAGACTACCCGCCAGGATCTGCTGGCGCGGCGCGAGGAACTGGAACCTATTCTGGCCCGCCATGGCATCCGCATGCGCCTTGATCTGCTGCAGGATCGCAGCCGGCGCTATTACACCGGCCTGCGCGATCCGCAGCCGCGGGCGCTGATTGCCCGGCGCGCCAGTGGCAGCCGCCCGGTGCGCGAACTGCACGCGGCGCTCGACCGTCTGCAGGAGATTCTGCCGGCCACGGCCAGTCGCTAGGCAGCGCTGTTTAACTCAGGTATTCCAGGCTGAGCTGGCGCAGCAGGCGCTGGGCGTCGCCATTGAGGAACGGCGCGACCAGCGCCAGCACCTGATAAACCCCCAGGGCGAGATGATCGCTGTCCATACCATCCGCTGCGGGCGTGGTGCGGATCCGCTGAAAATTGAGCCAGTACGTAGCCACCACCGCAATGTTGCGCGCCAGGGCGGCGATATCCGCAGCCGTCGCGTTCATGACCCCGACCTCGACCAGCCCGCGCAGAATGACCTCAGCGGTGTGGATCTTGCGTTCCAGGATGCGGCGGAAATGGGTGCGCAGCTTCTTGTTGCGGCTGAGGATATTGTCCAGATCGCGATAGAGAAAGCGGTATTCCCAGATGGTTTCAAACACCAGATGCAGATACAGCCACATGTCCTCCATATTCGGCACCCGGCGCTCGGGCACCTGCAGGGCGGCTTCCATCTGCCGCTCGAACTGCTGAAACAGCAGATTGATGATGTCGTCCTTGTTGCGGAAGTGGTAGTAGAGATTGCCGGGACTGATATCGAGTTCGTCGGCGATATGATTGGTGGTAATGCGCGGTTCACCGTTGTCGTTGAACAGGCGCAGGCTGGTTTGCAGGATACGGTCGCGGGTTTTCATCGGGCCGGGCGCGCCTTGGTCGGTTAGCGGATCAGGCCGCAGCGGCTGCGGGGTGCCGCGCGTTTTGCTAATTGTTGATGGGGGGCGGGTGCTTTTCCAGTGGCCCCTGCATCCCGGTGTCAATGCGGTGCGCCCCGGACTACAACAGCAAGCACAGCAGGAGAATAACGTGGAAAAAATCTGGCTGCGTGAATACCCGCCCGGCGTGCCGGCGGAGATCGATCTGAACGAATTTGGCTCGCTCAAGGCTATCCTGGAGAAAAGCTGCGCCCGTTTTGCCGATCTACCCGCCTATTCCAATATGGGCGTGACCCTGCGCTATCGCGATATCGACCGGCTCAGCAGTGCCTTCGCTGCCTATCTGCAACAGGTGCTGGGTCTGGACCGGGGCGATCGGGTCGCCATCATGCTGCCCAATGTCCTGCAGTACCCGGTGGCCCTGTTTGGCATCCTGCGCGCCGGCTTGGTTGTGGTGAATGTGAATCCCCTGTACACGCCGCGCGAACTGGAGCATCAGCTCAAGGATTCCGGGGCGAGCGCCATTTTGATCCTGGAGAACTTTGCCCACACCCTGCAGGAGGTGCTGGAGCGGACGCCGCTGCGCACCGTGATCACCACGCAATTGGGCGATCTATTCCCGTTTCCCAAGCGGCCGCTGGTTAACTTCGTGGTCAAGCGGGTCAGGAAAATGGTCCCGGCCTGGCGGCTGCCCGGCGCGGTGCCGCTGCGCCAGGTATTGCACGAGGGCGCGCGGCGGACCCTGCAGGATGTGCCGGTCGATCACGATGATCTGGCCTTCCTGCAATACACCGGCGGCACCACCGGCGTTTCCAAGGGCGCCATGCTCACCCACGGCAATCTGGTGGCGAATCTGCAACAGGCTTCAGCGTGGCTAGGCCCGGTGTCCAGGCCGGCGGAAGAGGTCATCATCACCGCCCTGCCGCTGTACCACATCTTTTCCCTGACCGCCAACTGCCTGACCTTCATGAAAGTAGGCGGTCACAACATCCTGATTACCAATCCGCGCGACATGCCCGGCTTTGTCAAGGAGTTAAGCAAGGTCCGCTTCACCGCCATTTCCGGCGTCAACACCCTGTTCAACGGCCTGCTGAATACGCCCGGTTTCACGCAACTGGATTTCAGCGCGCTCAAGCTGTGCCTGTCCGGCGGCATGGCCCTGCAGCGGGCGGTAGCGGAACGCTGGCAGCAGGTGACCGGCGTGCCGCTGATCGAAGGCTATGGCCTGACCGAGACCTCGCCGGCGGTGACCTTTAATCCGCTGACCCTGCGCGAATATAACGGCAGCATCGGCCTGCCGATGCCCTCGACTGAGCTGTCGATCCGCGATGACGAGGGCCGCGAACTGGCGCTGGGCGAGGCGGGCGAGATCTGCGTGCGGGGCCCGCAGGTGATGCGCGGCTACTGGAACCGGCCCGGGGAAACCGCCCAGGTGATGACTGCGGATGCTTATCTGCGCACCGGCGATATCGGCTACATCGACGCGCGCGGCTATGTGCGGATCGTCGATCGTAAGAAGGACATGATCCTGGTGTCGGGCTTCAACGTCTATCCGAACGAGGTCGAGGATGTGGCGGCGCTGCATGCCGGCGTGCTGGAAGTGGCCGCGATTGGCGTGCCGGACGAGAAGTCCGGCGAGGCAGTCAAGCTGGTGGTGGTCAAAAAGGATCCGGCCCTGACCGCCGAGGCGTTGATCGAGCACTGCCGCCAGCATCTGGCGGGTTATAAGGTGCCGCGTCTGATCGAGTTCCGCGCCGAGCTGCCCAAAACCAATGTCGGCAAGATCCTGCGCCGGCTGCTGCGCGAGACCTAGCCGGCGCGGTATGGTATGACCTACGCGGACTGGCCGTGCAGCGGCTGTTCCGCCAGCCATGCCAACAGGGCGTCGGCCACCTCCTGCCAGCGCGCTTCCAGCATCATGGCGTGCGCCATGTTCGGGAAAATGCGTGCCTCGGTTCGATAAAAGCGCGCGGTCTCCCTGACCAGCGCCGGTGACACGAAAACATCCTGCTGTGCGCCCAGCACCAGCAACGGCGCGCGCAGGTGCTCCGGACGCAGGCGCAGGGGGTCGGACCACAGCATATCCATTGCCACCCGCTGCGATTCCGCCTGCACCAGATCAAAATAATCGCGCAGCGTGCTCAGCGGCATATCCGCCGAGAACAGCAGCCGGCGCATCATGTCCAGTGTGCCGTAGCTCGGGCCGAGCATCGAGAACAGCACCATCTGCTGAAACAGGAACGGATGGCGCATCGCCATATGCAGGTTGGTCGGCCACAAACCCTGCGGCGGTACCGAGGCCATCAGCACCACCCCGGCCACCTGGGGCTGCTGTTCCAGGTATTTCTGAATCACCATCCCGCCCATCGAATGGCCAATCAGCACGGGCGGCGCGGGCATCTGTTGCATGGCCCGCGCCAGATCAGCGACGTAATCGGCCAGCCGCCACTGATGCAAATGTGCGTGGCCCTCGCTGAGCCCATGGCCGCGCAGGCTGACGGCATGGGCCTCGTAGCTGTGCTGGGTGCAGTAAGGCAGGACATGCACATCCCAGACCCGGGCGTCGGAAAACGAACCGTGCACGAACAGCAGGGGTGTCGGCCGGGGGGTGGTCTCCGGGTAGCGACTGATCAGGTGCAGTTGCATGGCAGCGTCCTTTTCGATGATGAGCCAGGAGAAGCCACAATAGCCGCTGTACGGCAATCATGCTTGTCCACGCGGGTCATACCAGCCCAGCCGACTTCAACGCCCACCTGCGCCAGATCATGCTTGTCCACGCGGGTCATGTGCTATGGACAGGAATTCTTGACCGATGCGACGTATGCGTTGAAAATATCCGGTTTAATTTTCGCCTGAGTTCCGAGGCCCGCCATGCGTATCGTTCAAGAAGCCCTGACCTTCGATGATGTCTTGCTGCTCCCTGCCTATTCGGCGGTGCTGCCCAAGGACGTGAGCCTCGCGACGCAACTGACCCGTACCATTCGCCTGAATATTCCGCTGATTTCGGCCGCGATGGATACGGTGACCGAAGCGCGCCTGGCGATTTCCCTGGCCCAGGAAGGCGGCATCGGCATTATCCACAAGAATATGTCGGTCGAGAAACAGGCGCAGGAAGTGCGGCGCGTCAAGAAATACGAAAGCGGTGTCATCAACGACCCCATCGTCACTGCGCCGACCGCAACCATCCGCGACGTGCTGGCCCTGACCCGTGCCCACCACATTTCCGGCGTGCCGGTGGTCGATGGTGAAAATCTGGTCGGCATCGTCACCAGTCGCGACTTGCGTTTCGAGCACAATCTGGATGCGCCGGTCAGCGCCATCATGACGCCCAAGGAGCGCCTGGTCACGGTGCGCGAAGGCGCCAGCCGTGAGGAAATCGTCACCCTGCTGCACAGGCACCGCATCGAGAAAGTGCTGGTGGTCAACGACTCCTTCCAGTTGCGTGGCATGATCACGGTCAAGGACATCCAGAAATCCAGCGATTTTCCGATTGCCTGCAAGGACGAGTTTGGGCGGTTGCGGGTCGGGGCGGCAGTCGGCACCGGGGGTGACACCGACGAACGGGTTATCGCGCTGGTGGGTGCTGGCGTGGATGTGCTGGTGGTTGATACCGCGCATGGCCACTCGCGCAACGTGCTCAACCGGGTGCGCTGGGTCAAGGAGAACTTTCCCCAGGTGCAGGTGATCGGTGGCAACATCGCTACGGCTGCCGCCGCGCGGGATCTGGTGGAAGCCGGGGCCGATGCGGTCAAGGTCGGTATCGGTCCCGGGTCGATCTGCACCACGCGCATCATTGCCGGGGTGGGTGTGCCGCAGATCAGCGCGGTGGCCAATGTCGCCGAGGCCCTGCGCGACAGTGACGTACCGGTGATCGCCGATGGTGGCGTGCGCTATTCCGGCGATCTGGCCAAGGCGATCGCTGCTGGCGCGCACACGGTGATGATCGGCAGCCTGTTCGCGGGTACCGAGGAAGCGCCGGGCGAGGTCGAGCTGTATCAGGGCCGCTCCTACAAATCCTATCGCGGCATGGGCTCGATCGGCGCCATGACCCAGCAGCACGGCTCCAGCGATCGCTATTTCCAGGAAGGCAGCGCGGTGGAAAAGCTGGTCCCGGAAGGCATCGAAGGCCGCGTACCCTACAAGGGCAGCATGCTGGCGATCATCAACCAGTTGATGGGCGGGCTGCGCTCCAGCATGGGTTATGTCGGCTGCCAGAATATTGCCGAGATGCGAACCAAGCCGGCCTTCACCCGCGTCACCAGCGCGGGCATGCGCGAGAGTCATGTTCACGATGTGACCATCACCAAGGAAGCGCCGAATTACCGGGTCGATTGAGCGTCCGTCCGGTTCCTTTCATCCTGTACCGCTCCCGCGCCGGGAGCGGGGAGCGCCGCCATGACCGCCCGCAATATTCATCTTGACCGCATCCTGATCCTTGACTTTGGCTCGCAGTACACGCAGCTGATCGCCCGCCGGGTGCGCGAGATTGGCGTCTATTGCGAAATTCACCCCTGGGACGCCGATCCGGCGCTGCTGCGTGCCTTTCAGCCGCGCGGGGTGATTCTCTCCGGTAGCCCCGAGTCAACTACCGTAGCTGATGGGCCACGCGCACCGCAGGCGGTGTTCGAACTGGATGTGCCGCTGCTGGGCATCTGCTACGGCATGCAGACCCTGGCGATGCAGCACGGTGGCCGGGTCGAGCCGTCCGATCATCAGGAATTTGGCTATGCGCAGCTGCGCGCCCATGCCCATTCGGCGCTGCTGCGCGACATCGAGGATCACACCAGTCCGGAAGGCTATGGCTTGCTCGATGTGTGGATGAGCCACGGTGACCGGGTAGTGGAACTGCCGCCGGGCTTCGTGCGCATCGCCAGCACCGCGACCTGCCCGATTGCCGGCATGGCCGATGAGCAGCGGCGCTGGTATGGGGTGCAGTTTCATCCCGAGGTGACCCACACCCGTCAGGGCGAGCGTATTCTGCGCCGCTTCGTGCTGGAGATCTGCGCCTGTGCGCCACTGTGGACCACCGGCAACATCATCGAGGACAGCATGGCCGCGATCCGCGCCCAGGTGGGTGGCGACGAGGTGTTGCTTGGCCTGTCCGGCGGCGTTGATTCCTCAGTGGTGGCGGCCCTGCTGCACCGGGCGATTGGCGATCAACTGACCTGCGTGTTCGTCGATACCGGTCTGCTGCGCCTGCACGAAGGCGATCAGGTGATGACCACCTTTGCCGAGCATCTGGGCGTGCGGGTGATCCGCGTCGATGCCGAGGCGCGCTTTCTGGATGCCCTAGCCGATGTCACCGATCCCGAGCGCAAGCGCAAGATCATCGGTGGGCTGTTTGTCGAGATCTTCGAGGAACAGGCGCAGCACCTGCAAAATGCCAAGTGGCTGGCGCAGGGCACTATCTACCCCGATGTGATCGAATCGGCGGGCGCCAAGACCGGCAAGGCCCACGTCATCAAGTCGCATCACAACGTGGGCGGTCTGCCGGCGACGATGCGCATGAAGCTGGTCGAGCCGCTGCGCGAACTGTTCAAGGACGAAGTGCGCCGGCTGGGCGTGGAACTCGGTCTGCCGTTCGAGATGGTCTATCGGCATCCGTTTCCCGGTCCCGGCCTTGGGGTGCGCATTCTCGGCGCGGTGAAAAAGGAGTACGCCGATCTGCTGCGCCGCGCCGATGATATTTTCATCGAGGAGTTGCGCCGCGCCGATCTGTACGACCGCACCAGTCAGGCCTTTGCGGTGTTCCTGCCGGTCAAGTCGGTCGGGGTGATGGGCGATGGGCGGCGCTATGACTATGTGGTGGCGCTGCGGGCGGTGGAAACAGTGGATTTCATGACCGCGCGCTGGGCGCATCTGCCCTATGACTTTCTGGATCGGGTGTCGCGGCGGATTATCAACGAAGTGCGCGGCATTTCCCGCGTGGTCTATGACGTATCCGGCAAGCCGCCGGCGACCATTGAGTGGGAGTGAGAACGGGGCGCGCGGTTTGCAATCGCCGCGTGGCGCGCTGTTCATGGCATCCGGTGGAGGAGCAAGAAATGATCAATTATCCGAAAACTACTCTGCCGAATGTCGTGCGCAATGAACTGGAACTGGCGCGCCTGATTCAACAATCAACGTATCCTGCCCGCATTCCCGCAGTGGAGGGTTACGCGGTTCTCGGCGATACCCAGCCGGCGAGCTGGAGCAATGGTGATTTCTACGATGCCGTCGGGCTGATGGCCCGCCAGGGACAGCCCGGGTTTGTGCTGGATCGCCGTGAGTCCGTGGAGAATCTGCTGCTGGTGCTCGGTGATGCCACGGGGCACGGCACGGGACCAGCCCTGATCGCAACCGAGCTGCGGGCGATTATCCGGGCATCCATTCGCCTTGGCGTCTCGCACCGTAATCTGACCCGCTGTATGAACGATCAGCTTTGTGAGGATCTGCCCGATGGGCATTTCATCACCCTGCTGATGGGGCGCCTGAATCTGGAAAGGCACATGTTCCGCTGGGTGAGCTTCGGTCAGGCGCCGCTGTTCTTTTACTCGGCGCGCAATCATCAGGTGCAGATGCTCGAAGCCCACCAGCCGCCTCTTGGGCTGCTGCCCAGCGCAGCGGATTACACGCCCACCGAAACGTTCTTCGAGCCAGGCGACGCGTTTTTGGTCCTATCCGATGGCTACATGGAAACCGCGAACGCGCATCAGGAACTCTGGGGAGCTGAACGGGCGGCTGAAGTGTTACGCACGCAGGCCAGCCATGGCCCGGCTGCCGTTCTACAGGCCCTGTTGCGGGAAGTGAACGCCTTTGCAGTCGGACAGCCGCAGCAGGATGACCGGACGTTTCTGATGATCCTGCGTCAGTCCGACTGAAGCGATTCCGCTGCCCCGCACCCCTGAGCGGCGATCCCCGATTCCTTCTCAGTCCTTCAGCTTGCCCGGTCTGGCCTCGGCGTGCTGCACTGGCGAAAGCTGTGCTATCAGGAAATCCATCAGCACCCGCACCCGATGCGGCATGTGGCGGTTGCTCGGCAGCATGGCGTAGATGCCCAGCTCGGGTGCGGCGAAGTCAGCCAGGATTTGGGTGACCTGCCCGGCGGCTAGCAGCGGATCAGCGATGAAATCCGGCTGGCAGGCGATGCCTAGACCGCGCGCTGCCGCCTCGGCCAGCACATCGCCGTTATTGGCCAGCACCCGACTGCGCACCGGAACGCTTTCCAGGCGACCGTCGATCTGGAACGGCCAGCTCTGCATGCCCCTGCCCATGGTGTAGCCCAGGCACTCGTGGTGAATCAGCTCGGATGGATGGCGCGGCTGACCGTGCCGGGCCAGATAATCCGGCGCAGCGATGACCCGCAAGCATCCGCGACCCATGCGCCGGACGATATCGCCCGCTTCGAGCTGATGGGTGATGCGAATCGACAGATCGATGCCTTCTTCGATCAGATTCACCCGGCGATCGCTGTAATCCATGTCCAGACTGACATCCGGATAGCGTTCGGCAAAGTCGAGCAGCAGCGGCGCCAGCCGGCTCAGACCAAAGCTCAGCGGCAGGCTGATGCGGATATGCCCGCGCGGCGTCAGCCGTTCGGCGGCCACATCGGTCTCGGCGGCCTCAACCAGATTCAGGATCACCCGGCATTTTTCCAGATAGGCGCTGCCCGCCGAGGTCAGGGCCAGCCGCCGGGTGCTGCGCGCCAGCAGCTTGATACCCAGATGTGCTTCCAGAGCCGCAATCTGCCGCGTCACCACCGAACGCGCCACGCCGAGTTGCTGGGCCACAGCGGCAAAACTGCCCCGCTCGGCCACCCGCACGAACAGATTCATCGCGTCCAATCGGTCCATTGTTGCGCTCTTGGCAATAAAGTATTGCCGATTGTCGCCTATTTAAGCGCCAAATGCTGCTGTACAGTGCGGTCATGGTTTTCAAGGAGCTGCACCCATGTCCCTCGATGCACCGCAACCAAGCCTGTTCGTAGCGCATGGCGCGCCGACCTTCATGCTGCATCCCGGCGCGGCCGGCGCAGCGCTGAGTGCCCTGGCCGATACTTTGCCGGCGCCGCGCGCCATCGTCATGGTCAGCGCGCATTGGGAAACCGCTGTACCTACGGTCGGCTTTGCGCCGCGCCCGGAGACGATGTACGACTTCTGGGGCTTTCCACAGGAGCTGTACAGCCTGCGCTACCCGGCGACCGGCTGTCCCGAGGCCGCCGCCGAGGTGCGGGCAGCGCTGCAAGCTGCCGGTTTTCCCGTCGAGGCCGATGCCGGGCGCGGTCTCGATCATGGCGCCTGGATGCCGCTGAAGCTGCTGTTTCCCAACGCGGATGTGCCGGTGATTCCGCTGTCGATTCAGCCGGCCGCCGGTCCCGGGCATCACCTGCACTTGGGCCGGGCGCTGGTGCCGCTGACCCAGCGCGGATTTCTGGTGATCGGCTCGGGCAATCTGACCCACAACCTGCGTGATTACCAGCAGGCGGCCCGCCACGGTGGCGCAACGCCGGGCTATGTGCGCGCCTTCGCTGATTGGATGCATGCGCGTCTGCTTGCCGGCGATGTGTCCGCACTGCTGGATTATCGCCGTCAGGCACCCGGTGCGGTGCAGGCGCATCCCCGCGATGAGCATCTGCTGCCGCTCCATGTTGCATTCGGTGCGGCCGGAGCAGGGGCGCGGACTCGGCGTTTTCATGCCGGCATCGATGACTATGTGCTGGCGATGGATGGCTTTGTTTTTTCCAACCCGGAGCATGCGCAACCGTGAACAGGCCGAACAACCCGTCCCCGTCCTATACCGGCATGGCCAAGAGCCTGCACTGGCTGATGGCGCTGCTGCTGCTGGGCCTGCTGGCGCTGGGGTTCTATATGAGCGATTTGCCGCTGTCGCCGCGCAAGCTGCAACTGTATGCCTGGCACAAGTGGGCCGGCATTACGGTGTTCCTGCTGGTGCTGATCCGTCTGGGCTGGCGGCTGACGCACCGGCCACCGGCCTTGCCTGCACTGATGCCGCCCGTGCTGCGTATTGCCGCCCATGCCGGTCATGCCCTGCTGTATGTGCTGATGTTCGCCATTCCGCTCAGCGGTTGGCTGATGAGTTCGGCCAAGGGTTTCCAGACCGTCTGGTTTGGCGTGCTGCCGATTCCCGATCTGCTGTCCAAGGATCCGGCGCTGGGCGAATTCCTGCAAAGCGTCCATTTCAGCCTGAACCTGTTGTTCATCGCGGTGCTTGCTGGTCATATCGGCGCTGCCCTGAAGCACCATTTCATCGACCGCGATGACATTCTCACCCGCATGCTGCCGGCCATCGGCGCGGAGAACTCACTATGAAAATGCCTATTGCGCTTGCCCTGAGCTGGACCCTGGCGACCGCGCTGCCCCTGGCTGCATCCGCGGTCGAATATCGGCAGGTCCAGGCCGATAAAAGTGAAATCACCTTTGTCTATCAGCAGATGGGCGTAAACATGAACGGCCGCTTCCGCCAGTTTAGCGCCCAGTTGCGCTTCGATCCGGCGGATTCGGCCAGTGCCCAGGCCACGGTCGATGTCAATCTGGGCAGCATCGACACCGGCTCCAGCGAAGCCGATAGCGAAGTGCAGGGCAAGGATTGGCTCAACATCGCGGTTTTTCCAAGCGCGCGCTTCACGTCCAGCGGCATCAAGGCGCTCGGCGGCGACCGCTACGAACTCGCCGGCCAGCTCAGCATCAAGGGCCAGAGCCGGGCCATCAGTGTGCCGCTGACCGTGGTCGCGCAGGGCAATCAGGCGGTTTTCGAAGGCACGTTCAATTTCAAGCGTGCCGATTTTGCCATCGGCGAAGGCGTGTGGGCTGATGTCGGCACCGTCGCCAATGAGATCCAGGTCAAGTTCCGGGTGTTGGCCAGCGGCACATGATGTGCCCACCCCCGCATTCACTGCTTCATTGATTCACCCTTAACCCGTACCACAGGAGATTTGCCATGACCAAGCTGATTCCCGTTGCCGCCGCTCTGCTGCTGGGCAGCGTTGCCACTGCGCCGGCCCTGGCCGCGCCGCAGACCTTCAACATCGAAGGCACGCACACTTTCCCGCGCTTTTCCTATAGCCACTTTGGCTATTCGACCCAGCTCAGCCGCTTCAACAAGACCACCGGCACCATCGTCCTGGATCGTCAGGCCAAGACCGGCTCGGTCGATGTGACGATCGATATGCGCTCGGTGGATACCGGCTATCCGGTATTCAACGAGCATATCCAGGGTGAGGATTTTCTGGATACCGCCCGCTACCCGACTGCGACCTTCAAGTCCACTGCCGTGCGCTTCAAGGGCGACAAGCCGGTCGAAGTTGATGGTGCGCTGACCATCAAGGGCGTGACCCGACCGGTGACCCTGAAAGTGACCTCGTTCCAGGCCATGCCGCATCCGATGCTGCAGAAGGATGCCATCGGTGCCGATGCCACCACCACCATCAAGCGCTCCGACTTCAACGCCGGCAAGTACGCGCCCCACGTCGGTGACGAGGTGACGATCAGCATTGCCGTGGAAGCGGTCAGCGATCAGGCTTCAGCGGTGTCCGAGCAGAGCAAGTAATCCCCGTTCGTCAATTCGCCGCCCCCGTCAGCGTGCAGGCATGCGCTGGCGGGGGCGTTGGCGTTCCCGGGTCGGGCGCAGTGGGCGCGCGCCGTAACGACAGCGTGCAGCAGGCCGGGGTTTTGGCGGTTTCAGGGCTGTTATGACGGGTGTGTGACCCGTGGTGGGAATAGGGCCGCAAAAGGCGCTAAGATGAACACATCCATGGCGTAACCGCACAGATTCGGATGACGCCGCTCCTGGATTTTCTCCGTGATGTGAGAAGCCCATGTCTGGTAATGACCCGCTTACACAGGCTAACCATCTGGCAGCGATCAGGCCCGATCCTGCCATCGTTCTGATTGTCGATGACACGCCGGAAAATCTCGCTGTGCTGGGCGAGTTGCTGCAGCCCAATTACCGGGTGCTGGTGGCCAACTCCGGCCGGCGCACACTGGTCATTGCTGCTGCCGATCCGCAGCCTGACCTGATCCTGCTCGATGTGATGATGCCGGAAATGGATGGCTATCAGGTCCTGGCCGAGCTGCGGCACAACCCGCGTACGGCGCAGATTCCGGTGATCTTCGTCACCGCGATGGACGCGCTGGAAGACGAGCAGCGCGGCTTTGATCTCGGCGCCATCGACTACATCACCAAGCCGCTGCGGCCGCCGATCGTCCTGGCCCGGGTGCGCGCGCATCTGGAACTGAAAGTCGCCCGCGATCGTCTGCGTGACCAGAATGCTTTTCTCGAAGCCGAGGTAGCGCGGCGCATGGCCGAGAACCAGCTGGTGCAGGATGTCAGCATCCATGCCCTGGCCCGGCTGGCGGAAACCCGCGACTCCGAAACCGGCAACCATATCCACCGCACCCGTGAATATGTGCGCGCCCTGGCAGTGCGGCTGCAGCGCTATCCCCGGTTTACCGCCTTTCTCAGTGACCGCACCATTCGCCTGCTGGTGAAATCGGCGCCGCTGCATGACATCGGCAAGGTTGCCATTCCCGACCATATCCTGCTCAAGCCCGGCAAGCTGACCGCCGAGGAATGGGAATTGATGAAAACCCACGCCCAGCGTGGCTCCGAGGCCATCGAGCAGGCCGAGCGCGACGCCGAGCAGCCGGTCGAGTTCCTGACCCTGGCCAAGGAAATCGCCCACTATCATCATGAAAAATGGGATGGCAGCGGCTATCCCGAGGGTCTGGCCGGCGACGCCATTCCAATCCCGGCACGGCTGATGGCACTGGCCGATGTCTTCGATGCGCTGATTTCGCGCCGGGTTTACAAGCCGCCATTGCCCTTCAGCGAAGCCCGCGCGCTGATCATTGCCGAGCGCGGCCGGCACTTTGATCCCGATGTCGTCGATGCCTTTGTGGCGGTCTTCGACCAGTTCACTGCCATCGCCCAGCGCTACAGTGATAACGCAGCATCCGGCTAGTGCGGCGTCCGGCTGGCGTAGCAGCGGTTGATGGGCGCGGGCGACGGCGACCTCTGTTCTACAGATAGCAGACTGCAACCATGGCTTCGATTGATCATTTGACGCTCGTCGATCTGGTGAGTCGACAGATCCTGGTGGTGGCGCCCGATCAGCCGATTGAAATCGCGGTGCGGGCCATGGCCGCGCGCCGCGTGTCGTCGCTGGTGGTGGTGGACAGTGAGCAGCGACCACTGGGCATCGTCACTGAACGCGACACCATCCGCCTGATGCATCAGTGCGCGCCGGTGGGCGAGCCGATCAGCACGGTGATGAGCGCGCCCGTGCTGACGGTGAGCCTGGACCTCGATTTTCGCACCGCCTATCTGCTGCTCAGCCAGCGTGGCCTGCGTCATCTGGTGGTTGTGGATGATGCCGGCGTGTTGGTGGGCATCGTCTCGGAAAGCGATTTTCGCCAGCATCTCGGTCAGGACGTATTCGCGCGCATCCAGGATTTGCGCGCCATCATGGACAGCGAGGTGCAGTGCTTCGCCCCGGATGATTCTCTGGCGCTGGCGTTGGAGCGCATGAGCAGTGCCGGGCTGGATCATGTCGTGGTGGCAGCGGATCAGCGCGGTCTGGGCATTCTCACCGAGCGCGATATTCCACGTCTGCTGGCCCGACATGTTGACCCGGCGCAGGTGACCCTGGCCGAGGTGATGAGCGCGCCGCTGCGTGCGGTGCCGGTGCAGACCCCGGTGGCGGACGTTGCGGCGCAGATGGCCGAGACGCATGTCCGACACATGGCGGTGGTGGCGACGGATGGCCGGATCGTGGGGGTGATCAGCCAGCATCGTCTGCTGGAGCGGCTGGGCGTCCTGCTCATGGAGGAAAGCCGCCTGCATCTGGAAACCCGTCTGCAACTGCTGCTGGAAACCACAGGCGTCGGCATCTGGGAATACGACCATGTCGCCGACTGCTTCATGCGCAGCCCGGTGCTGTGCGCGATGCTTGGCGATACCGAACGGCAGCGTGCCGGCACCCTGCAATCCTGGCTGGAAAACATTCATCCTGCCGATCGCGCTACGGTGCGCACCTGCCTGGATGCCGCCCTGCGCGAGGAAAACCCGCTGTTCGAGAGTGAGTACCGGACGCGCAGAGTAGACGGGAGCTGGATCTGGGTGGTCAATCGTGGTCGGGTGGTGCAGCGCGGTGCTCAGGGCCGGGCACTGCGCAGCGCCGGTATCGCCATCGATATTACCGAGCGCAAGCAGTCCGAACAGCGCCTGCGCGACAGTGAAGCGCGCTTCCGGCGTTTCATGGAGCAGGCGCCGCTGCCGCTGTGCCATGTGTCCAGCGAAGGCCGGCTGCTGTTCGTGAACGAGCGTTTTATTCAGGTGTTCGGCTATACCCTGGCGGATGTGCCTACCCTGGATGACTGGTGGCCGCGCGCCTATCCGGACGAGCAATACCGGCGCTGGGTGATCACGACCTGGGAGCATGCTGTACAGCGTGCGGCAACGGAAGGCAGTGACATCCAGCCAATCGAATACCAGGTGTTCTGCAAGAATGGCGAACGACGCATCGTCGAGATTTCCGGGATTGTCCTGGAAAATGCCTTTCTGGCGACCTTTATCGACGTCACCGAGCGCCGCCGCGATCAGGCGCTGCTAGCGTTTAGCAACAGCACGCTCGAACGGGTCGCGCGCGCCGCGCCACTGACGGAAACGCTCGACCACATCGCTCGCGGCATCGAATCCCAGCATCCGGACCTGCTGTGTTCCATTCTGCTGCTGGATGCCGAGAGCCAGCGGCTGCGCCATGGCGCCGCACCCAGCCTGCCGCTGGCGTATTGCCGCGCCATCGACGGTGCTGCCATCGGCAAGGCGGTCGGTTCCTGTGGCACCGCTGCCTATATCGGCGAGCCGGTGTTCGTCAGCGATATCGCCAGCGATCCTTTATGGACCGATTACCGCGATCTGGCGCTGGCGCATGGACTGCACGCCTGCTGGTCGATGCCGATTCGCTCCTCGACCAATGTGGTGCTGGGCACCTTCGCGGTGTATCACCGCACGGTGCGTCAGGCCACGCTGCCCGAACAGCGCAGTATCATCCAGGCCACCGCCCTGACCGGCATTGCCATTGAGCGTGCCCGCGCCGAGGCCGCGCTGTGCACTGCCCGCCAGCACCTGAGCGAATTGATGGCGCACAGTCCGGTGCTGCTGTATACCCTGGCGGCCGAGGGCGACAGGCTGCACGCTACTTATGTCAGCGACAATATTACCCGTCTGACCGGCTTTAGCGTCGCCGAGGCGCTGAATCCGCACTGGTGGCAGTCCCATCTGCATCCCGAGGATCGGCCGCGCCTGCTGGAGCGCCATATGGATCGGCGACTGTGGCGGGTTGACGGCAGTGATGAATTTCGCATCCGGCACCGCGATGGCCATTACCTGTGGGTGCGCGACGAGCGTCGCTGTGTCCATGATGCCGCCGGCCAGCCCGGCGAGATCATCGGCGCCTGGATCGACATCACCGCCGCCAAGGCTGCCGAGGCGCGCCTGAACGAGCAGATCGACGAATTGCGCCGCTGGCATGCTTTGACCCTGGGGCGGGAGATGCGGGTGCTGGAACTGAAGCGTGAAGTGAATGCGCTGCTGGCCGAGCGTGGCCAATCGCCCCGCTATCCGAGTGCGGCCGATGGGTCCGGGGGCGCGGAATGAGCGGCGCAGTCCGCGTTCTGCTGCTGGCGCTGTGGCTGCTACCGGCGCTGGGTCCGGGGTCGGCTGCTGCTGCCGCCGCCGCTGCGGGTGCGGATCCGGCAGTTCTGACGGTGGTGGTCGATGACAATTACCCGCCCTATGTGTTCCGCGACAGCAATGGCACGCCCAAGGGCTATCTGGTCGACTGGTGGGCGCTGTGGTCGCAGCGAAGCGGGGTCGCGGTAGATCTGCAGGCTTCCGATTGGGCCTTGGCGCTGCGCCGCATTGAGGATGGCGAGGCCAAGGTGATCGACACGGTGTTCGAGACCGCCGAGCGCCAGCGTTTCCTGGATTTTTCGCCGCCCTATGCCGACATTCCAGTGTCGATCTTTGCCCATGCCAGCATTGGCGGATTGAGCGATGTCGACACTCTGCGCGGTTTCGTGGTCGGCGCCAAGACCGGCGATGCCTGCGTCGAGCGTCTGCGCAGCACGGGCGTGACCGATCTGGCGCTGCATGACAGCTATCAGCAGCTGGTGAATGCGGCCATCGCCGGCAAGATCAAGGTGTTTTGCCTGGATGAACCGCCGGCGCAGTTCCTGCTGTACCGGGCCAATGCCCATCACGATTTTCGCCAGATGTTCACCCTGTACACCGGCCAGTTTCACCGCGCGGTGCGCCGCGGCGATCAGGCCACGCTGGCGCTGTTGGCGCGTGGCAGTGCCGCGATCAGTGCCGGGGAGTTGCAGGCACTGCACGACAAATGGATGGGCAGCGAACTGCACGCTGCGCAGCAGCCCTACGCACAGATGATCGCCTATGGCCTGCTGGCGGCGCTGCTGGCCGGCGCGCTGCTGGCCGCCTGGAGCCTGACCCTGCACCAGCAGGTCAAAAAGCGCACCGCCGAACTGCGCGAGGAACGGCGCCGGTTGCGGGCGCTGATCGACGCCCTGCCAGCCCTGGTCTGGCTGAAGGATCCCGATGGTCTGTATCTGGCCTGCAACCCGGTTTTCGAGCGCTTTTTTGGCGCACCGGAAACAGCGATCATCGGCAAGACCGACTATGACTTCGTTGATCATGAGCAGGCTGACGCCTTTCGCGCCGCTGATCTCAGCACTCTGGCTGCGGGCACCGCCCGTACCTTTGAGGAAGAGATCACCTTCGCCGCCGATGGCCAGCGTGTACGTCTGGAAACCACCAAGATTCCGCTGCATGACACGGATAGGTGTCTGATCGGCGTGATGGGCATTGGCTGGGATATCACCGTCCGTCAGCAGAGCGAGGCCCAGTTGCGCGCTGCCCAGACCGAAGCCACCCGTCTGCTGGCGGCGGCTGATCAATCGCGGCTGGCGCTGCTCAGCCTGCTGGAAGACCAGCAGCGGGCGCAGGAACAGTTGCGCAAGCTGTCTCTGGCGGTGGAACAAAGCCCGAGCAGCGTGATGATCACAGACCTGGAAGGGCGCATCGAGTACGTCAACGCCGCCTTCGTCCGCACCTCTGGTTACACCTTGGCCGAGGTGCTGGGCCAGAACCCACGCATCCTGCGATCCGGGCAGACTCCGCTCGCGACCTATCAGGCGCTCTGGGCCTGCCTGGGGCGCGGCGTGGTCTGGGAAGGTCAGTTCAGCAACCAGCGCCGCAATGGCGAGATCTACATCGAGTTGGCGCGCATCGCCCCGATTCGCCAGCCGGACGGGCGCATAACCCATTATCTGGCGCTGAAGGAAGACATCACCGAGAAGAAGCGCATCAGCGAGGAGCTGGAACGTTACCGTCATCATCTGGAGGAGCTGGTAGCGGAGCGGACCCTGCAACTGGAACAGGCTAAGGCCGCTGCCGAGGCCGCCAGTCAGGCCAAGAGCGCCTTCCTGGCCAATATGAGTCACGAGATTCGCACACCGATGAATGCCATCGTCGGCCTGACCCATCTGTTGCGACGCAGCGTCCATGAGGCCGAACAGCAGGACAAGTTGCGCAAGCTCGCCGATTCGGCGCAACACCTGCTGCAGATCATCAACGACATTCTCGACATCTCCAAGATCGAAGCGGGCCGGCTGCAACTCGAACAGGTCGGCTTTACCCTCGATGCAGTACTGGGCAAGGTGGCTGCTCTGGTGCTGGAGCGGGTGCGGGCCAAGGGATTGGAACTGGTGGTCGATAATGACCCGGCGCTGGCGCAGCCCGTGTGCGGCGACCCGACCCGGCTGGCACAGGCGCTGTTGAACTATCTGAGCAATGCAGTCAAGTTCACCGCAGCTGGCGTGGTGGTATTGCGCGCCCGGGTCATTGCCACGCGGGACGAGGACTGGCTGGTGCGTTTCGAGGTGCGCGATACCGGCATTGGCATAGCGCCGGATGTGCTGGGGCGGTTGTTTCAGACCTTCGAGCAGGCCGATGTCTCGACCACCCGCCAGTACGGGGGCACCGGTCTGGGCCTGGCAATCACACGGCGGTTGGCACAACTGATGGGGGGCGAGGTTGGTGCAGAAAGTCAGCCGGGCGTGGGCAGCCTGTTCTGGTTTACAGCCCGCCTGGGTCGCCTGGCGCCGGCGCCGCTACCCATGGTGCGTACCTTGATCGGTCAGCTCACCGGACGGCGGGCGCTGGTCGTGGATGATGTCGCCGAGGCCCGCGAAACGCTGGCGGCGATGCTGGCGGATCTGGGACTGTGCGTGATGACCGCTGACAGTGGCGCTGCGGGGCTGCGCCTGCTGCTGGAGGCGGATCAGGCGGGCTGTTCGTATGAGTTGCTGCTGCTGGATTGGCGGATGCCGGAACTGAATGGCCTGGACGTGATGGCGCAGCTGCGCCAGCTGGATTTGCGCCAGCCACCGGCGCGCTTGCTGCTGACCGCCTACGATGAACCGCAATTGCGCGATGCGGCGCTGCAGGCCGGATTTCAGGCGGTGTTGATCAAGCCGGTGACCCCATCGACTCTGCACGATACCCTGCTGGACCTGCTGCAGCCGGATACAGCGTGCGCCCCGGTGGTGCTCGCGCCTTCCAGCGTTGAAGCCGAGCTGGCGCAGACCTGTGCAGGCGCCCGGGTGCTGTTGTGCGAGGATAATCTGATCAATCAGGAGGTGGTTCTGGAGTTGCTTAAGGTCGTTAGCCTGCGGGTCGATGTGGCCAGCAATGGCGCCGAAGGTCTGGAGATGATGGCGCAGACGGCTTACGACCTGATCCTGATGGATGTGCAAATGCCGGTGCTCGATGGCCTGGAAGCGACCCGTGCCATTCGCGCGCTGCCTGATGGTGAGCGGGTGCCAATCCTGGCGATGACCGCCAATGCCTTTGGCGAGGATCGTCGCCGCTGTCTGGAGGCCGGCATGAATGATTATGTCACCAAGCCGGTTGATCCGGATGCCCTGTTCGCCGCCCTGCTCAAGTGGCTGCCGCGCCCGGTGCAGCAAGCAGTGCCGGGCGTGGCCGTGCTGTTGCAGCCACCCGTCGTCGATGAGGCTCTGCGTCAGCAACTGGCGATGCTGCGGATGCTGGATGTTGAGCAGGGCCTGCGGGCGACGCTGGGCCGGGTGGATGCCTACCTGCGCCTGCTGCACGCCTATGCCCAGCATCATGCTGCTGATCTAGCGCTGCTGCGCGCCAGCCTGGCTACGGGCGATTATGCCGAGGCCGTGCGGCTGGCCCATACCCTCAAAGGTGTCAGCAGTACCTTGGGTGCACTGGGCCTGCAGGCGGTAGCGGGCGAACTGGAAAGCACTCTACTCGCGCGTAGCGACAGCGCCGTGATCGAGGTCTTGATTGCCCGTGCCGATCTGGAGCAGCGCAGCCTGCTGGCCGGAATCGCCAGCCTGCCCGAGGGGGTCTGTGCCACGCCGCCGGCCATGACCGGGGATAGCGACCAGCTCGCGGCGCTGCTCGATCAGTTGGAGCTGCTGTTAGCGGTCGGTGATCTAAAGGCGAGTACGCTGCTGCGCGCTGCTGCGACCCTGCTGAATACGCTGCCCAACGGCGCCGGTGAGCTGCTGCAGCGTCAGATCGAGCGCTTTGACTATGAGGCTGCGCTGGCCACCCTGCGCGCAGCGCGTGCCGCTGCCTCGCCATACTGAGCGAACGATGATCATGAACGATAGTTCCGAGCAGCAGAGCGAGCCCGGCGCGAATCCGGGTCTGTCCATTGCCGAGCGCGGCGCCCGGACCCTGGCCTGCCTGGATTATCTCAACGAAGCGATCAGTATTTTCGATGGTGAGCTGCGCCTGCTGGTGTGGAACCGGCGCTTTGTCGAACTGCTCGATTTCCCCCCCGATCTGCTGCGCGTCGGGCTGCCGTTCGCGGCGGTGATTGCCTATAACGCCAGTCGTGGCGAATACGGCCCCGGTGATCCACAGGTCCAGGTCGCGGAGCGGGTGCGACTGGCGCGCGCCTTTCAAAGCCACTGCTTCGAACGCATCCGCCCGGATGGCACGGTGCTGGAAATTCGTGGCGAGCCGATTGCCGGCGGCGGTTTCATTACGGTCTATGAAGACATCACCGCTCGCAAGCACGCCGAGGCTGCGCTGCGCGAGAGTCATGAACGTCTGGAAGCGCGGGTGCACGAGCGCACCACCGAACTGCTGGCGCTCAACGCCCAGTTGGCGCAGGAAATCGAGGAGCGCCGGCGCATCGCCGCCGCGCTGGGTGAGAGTGAGAGCCGCATTCGCCTGATCACCGACACCGTGCCGGCGCTGATTGCCTACCTTGACGCCGAGCGCCGCTACCAGTTCGCCAACCAGAAGCATGCCGAATGGTTCGGTCAGCCCGCCGAAAGCCTGCTCGGTCATACTCTGGATGAACTGCTGGACCCGCTGCTGGCGCGGCGCCTGCAGGATCACGTTGATGCAGCTCTGGAGGGGCGCAGTACCCATGTCGAATACGAATGGATCACGTTGGCCGGGCGGCGCTACGTGCGCTCCTTTTTTATCCCGCACGCGCCACCGCAACCGGACAGCGCTCGCGCGGTGGTGGTGGGCTGCTTCGTGCTCAGCGAGGATCTGACCGAATACCGTCAGGCGCAGATGGCGCTCAATCAGGCGCAAAAGCTCAAGGCGGTCGGTCAGCTTACCGGCGGCATCGCTCACGATTTCAACAACCTGCTGACCATCATCCTCGGCCATCTGGCCATGCTGGAGGAGGGGCTGCGTGATAACCCGGAGTTGCACAAGTCGGCGCACACGGCGATGAATGCGGCCCGGCGCGGCGCCGACCTGACCCGGCGCCTGCTGGCCTTTTCCCGCCAGCAGACCTTGCTGCCGCGCCTGCTGTCGCCGCCGCAGCAGTTGCAGGAAATCGCCGAACTGCTGACCCGCACCCTCGGCGCCAGTGTCGAACTGGAAACCGAAGCGGCGGCGACGGTCTGGAATATCCGCGTCGACCCGGGGCAGTTGACCAATGCCGTGCTCAATCTGGCGATCAACGCCCGCGACGCCATGCCCAACGGCGGCCAGCTGCGGATCAGCGCCGACAACGTCACCCTCGATAGCGCCTATGCCACCCGGCATCCGGATGTGGTGCCGGGCGACTATGTGCGCCTGGCGGTAGCCGACAGCGGCTGTGGCATGACGGTGGACGTGCTGGAACGGGCCTTCGAGCCATTTTTCACCACCAAGGCGCTCGGTGCCGGTACCGGACTGGGCCTGAGCATGGTCTACGGCTTCGTGCAGCAATCCAGCGGCCATGTGCGCATCCGCAGCCAGCCCGGCGTCGGCACCACCGTTGAGTTGTATCTGCCGCGCCATGTGCCGCGTGGCCGCGAGACGGTAGCGATGGTCGAGACGCCACTTGATGACAGTCATCTGCGCGGCCATGAAGCGGTGCTGCTGGTTGAGGACGATCCGGATATTCGCGATTTCGTGGCCCGCGCCCTGACCAGTCTCGGCTATCGTGTGCACGAGGCGGCCGATGGTCGCGAGGCGCTGGCGCTGCTGGCGATGCCGCAAGCGCTTGATCTGCTGCTAAGCGACATGACCATGCCCGGCGGAATCGGTGGTCATGAGTTGGCCTTGGCTGCGCGCCGCCAGCGGCCCAGCATTCGAGTGCTGCTGATGTCTGGCTATTCGGAACAGGCGGTGGCGGTCGGTCTGCCCGCAGAATGCGCGCTGCTGGAAAAGCCGTTTCTGAAACCGGATCTGGCGCGGGCGGTGCGGCGCACCCTGGATCGTCCGCCAGCAGGACCGGTAGCCGATGGCTGAGGAGTGGCCCGGCGACGATGCCTGCGACCGCTACTGGATGCGGCGGGCCCTGGAGCTGGCGCAGCGGGCTGCTGAAGCGGGCGAGGTGCCGGTGGGTGCGCTGCTGCTGTGCGAGGGCGTGGTGATCGGCGAGGGCTGGAATCAGCCGATTGGTGCCTGTGATCCGACCGCTCACGCCGAGGTGCGGGCGTTGCGCGCGGCGGCGGCGCGGCTGGGCAATTACCGTCTGGTGAACAGCACGCTGTATGTGACTTTGGAGCCGTGTCCGATGTGTGCCGGGGCATTGGTGCATGCGCGGGTGGCGCGGGTGGTGTTCGGGGCCGCTGAGCCACGCAGCGGTGCCGCTGGCAGTGTCTTTAATCTGTTGCAGGCGGAAGCGCTCAACCACCGGGTGAGCGTAACCGGGGGTGTGGAAGCCGAGGCGTGTGGGGTGCTGTTACGGGATTTTTTCCGCGCCCGCCGGATCAAGGCCCGGCCTGACGCGGAAGTGGACGTGTTGCCTAGCGTTGGTTGAAGCCACTGTTGTCTTCATGCTGCGGCGGCTGTTGCCACCAGGAGGGCGTTTGCCGTGTTTCCTGGGCGGCGCGCTGGGTTTCCTCCTGACGTTGCTGTTGCTCGATCTGCTGACGTTGCAGTTCCTCCATCTGGGCGCGCTGTTCCTCGCGTGCGCGCTGTTTGGCCATCTGTGCTGCCTTGCGCAGTTCGATCAGCGTGCTGTCGTCGGGTGTAGCGCTCAAGCCGCGCCGGATATAGCCGAGGCTTTCATCGGCCTGCCCGCGGCGCAGGCTTTGCTCAGCGGCACCCCGGTAGTAGGCGGCAATGCGCTGAATGCCATCGAGTGCAACCGGGTTGTTGGGCTGCAGTTCCAGAACGCGCCGGTAGCTGGAGAGGGCATTGGCGTTGGCCGGAGCGGTGAGCCGGCGGTTATCCATTTGCTGGCGCGCATCGGCGAGCAGTTGGTCAACGGTCTGCTGCGGTTCCGGGATTGGAACTGGAACTGGAACTGGAACTGGAACTGGAACTGGAACTGGAACTGGTGGTGTTGGACTGAGCGCGGTGGTGTCGGTGGCCGGGCTGGTGTCGGTGGCTGGCACGGTGGCGTCAGTGACCTGGACGGCATCCGTTGTGGGTGCGACAGGGTTGTTATCGGGTTCGACCGTTATGGGTGCTGGCACCGGTTCGGGTTTGGCCGGTTCGGGTTTGGCCGGTTCGACCGGTTTCGTGGCCGTCGCCGGGTTTGCAGCAAGCCGATAGGCGGGCTTTGTCGTGGGTGCTTCCTCGGTGTTGCGCAGGAACTGTTGTACATCCTGGATCCCCGGCAGTTGCCAGAGGAAATACAGCCCGATGGCGAAGGCAACCGTGACTATGCCTAGGTAGAGGGCGAAGTGCTTGAGCCATTGACGAAGAGCCAGAAGAGCGCCTTCAGGGCTGTTGCGCTCGGGTGGCGGTGAGTGCGCCTGGGGCTTGGGAATGGGGGTCGCCTGTTTCATCGGAAAAGGTAGCGGATACCAAGGTTTGCCGGGTTCAGGGACAGCGCGCCAATGGGGGATTGGCAAAACGCTCGAATCAACTATAATATATAGCTCTTTTCTGGCTGCTCCAAGCAGAACCCTCTGGAGAGGTACCGAAGTGGCCATAACGGCGCCGACTCGAAATCGGATGGGGGCTTAGCCGCCCCACGTGGGTTCGAATCCCACCCTCTCCGCCAATTCAGCAGGTTACGCTGGCTCCGATTTTTCAGCTACGCAGTTTTTTACAACGTAGCGAGATCGTAGCGATGTTGCCTGCGGCGCTGTGCAAATGCTCGCCCGCCAAGTGAGCGTAGCGCAGCACCGTGTCATACAGTTCCGGCTTGATAGTTCTAATTCGGCTCATCAGTTCCTCCTCGTAGGGGTTAAACGCGCTTGGTTTTTCTGTTCAGCAGAGGGCACCTTTCGTGTGTCATCCGTATGGCTGCCGTGAGGGAATGAGTCATGTGGCGTTATCGTTGCTGTCTGCTGTCGCCAGCAGCTTGTGCAGCTCTCTAGCCGTTGATTCGCGCGGCGTCATGTCATGCGTTTTTGCATAATCATTGAGTAGGGTTTTCGTTTAACGTTGGGGATGACCAACACATGCCCACAGTTTCGGAAATCTTGACGAAGTTGATGGCGCGGTAGCAGTTGACGGACAACGAGCTTGCAGATCGGGTGGGTATTCCTCAGCCGACCATCTCTCGGATCAAGAATGGAGATTTACGCGATCCTCGCGACACGACGCTGCGCCCGCTGGCCGAATATTTCGGCCTGACAATCTCGCAGTTGCGCGGCGACGTGCCGTTGCCCGCAGATCAGGTGAAGGTCGCGGCGAGCGACAAGGTTCAGGAGGTCAGCGTAGAGGCGCTGCGCCTGGCGCTGGCGATTGATTCGCTCGCTTCAGATGAACGCGGTGCGGTGCGAACGCTGGTTGATGCGCTTTCCCGGCCTAGATAGTGTAGTCACGAGATGTTGAGCCAGAGGGCGAGGCATCGGATGTGGA
>DAITNL010000013.1:0-9845 GCA_036834665.1 Candidatus Competibacteraceae bacterium
GGCTGAGCTGACTCCGGGGATTCCGGTTCTGTCCGAGGAGGCGCCTGATTTCAGTTTCGCCGAGCGCAGCACCTGGGACTGGCTATGGCTGGTCGATCCGCTGGACGGCACCCGCGAGTTTATCAAGCGCAGCGACCAGTTTTCGGTCAACATCGCCCTGATTCATCGCCATGAGGCCGTGCTCGGGCTGGTGCTGTCGCCGGTCGAAGGGGTGTCCCATTATGCCTGGCGCGCGGGCGGTGCCTGGAAACAGGTGAGCCACCAAGCTGCGCCGGTGCCGATCCAGACCCTGCGGCCCGGCCTGTGGCCGCCACGCGTGGTCAGCAGCCAGGGGTCCTGTCGTAACCGGCGTCTGCAGGAGTATCTCCGCCAATTGGGCGCCTATCATCATCAGTGCCTGGGCAGTGCCCTGAAATCCTGCCTGATCGCTGAGGGCGGCGCTGATCTGTATCCACGCTTTGGTCCGACTGGCGAATGGGATACCGCAGCCTCGCAAATCATTCTGGAGGAGGCCGGCGGGCGCCTGACCGATTTGCAATTGCGGCCGCTACGCTACAACGCCCGCCCGGTGCTGATCAATCCCGATTTTCTTGCCTTTGGCGATACCAGCCACGACTGGTCGCAGTACCTGCCGCACCGTCATCATGGCCGGCCGGCGTCCCTGTCCAATTCCTGAGCATGTAACCGATCCAGAAGACCGAGATTTCTCGGACTGCGAGTTTTGCCATGCCTTATGAACGCTATCGTCGCGACCTGCAACGTGAAGGTTTCCAGCATGATCCGGCCCAGGAACAGGCCGTGCGCGCCCTGCAGAAGGTTTACGATCAGTTGATGGCCCCGCCTGAAGCCGCTGCCGGGCGCCGGACCGGTCTATTGGCCCGGTTGGCTGGCCGTGACAAGCCGGCAACACCAGCCAATCGCCCGGTGCGCGGTCTGTATCTATGGGGCGGCGTAGGCCGGGGCAAGACCTATCTGGTGGACACCTTTGTCGATGCTCTGCCGCTGGCGCGCAAGCAGCGCATTCATTTTCACAGCTTCATGCGTGCGGTGCATGAGGAGCTGAACTATTTGAAGAATCAGCAGGATCCATTGCGGGTTGTTGCCCGGCGCTTTGCCGAAAAGGCGCAGGTGATCTGCCTGGATGAATTTTTTGTCGCCGATATCACCGATGCCATGCTGCTCTATGGCCTGCTCAAGGAACTGTTCGCCAATGGCGTGACCCTGATTACCACGTCCAACATTCCGCCCGACGATCTGTATAAGAATGGCCTGCAACGCGCGCGCTTTCTGCCGGCAATTGAATTGCTCAAGCAGCATCTGGATGTGCTGAATGTCGATGGTGGTGTTGATTATCGGCTGCGCTATTTGGAAAAGGTGGCGATTTATTATGTGCCGCTGGACGAGCGCGCCGATCGGGGTCTGGAAGAAGCCTTCACGCACATTGCACCCGAGCCGGGCCACCGGGGCGGTGATCTGGAAATCGAGGGCCGTTTTATTCCCACCCTGCGCGAGGCCGATGGCATTGTCTGGTTCAATTTCCGGGCGATTTGCGATGGGCCGCGCGGCACCACGGATTACATTGAAATCGCCCGCTGTTATCACACCGTGCTGATTTCAAATATTCCGGTGATGGATTGGCAGATGGAAAATCAGGCGCGGCGTTTCATCAATCTGGTTGATGAGTTCTATGATCGAGGCGTTAAGCTGATTCTATCCGCGGCGGCGCCACCACTGGCTCTGTATAAGGGTGAGCGACTCAAGTTTGAATTCCAGCGTACTGTCAGCCGCTTGCAGGAAATGCAGTCCCGACAGTATCTGGAGCGGCCGCATTTGCCGTAGACAGTGCAGGCACAGGTCGGCTTGGCGCAGTGTCATCCAGCTATTGCGCTGAAATGTCGGGTGACGGTGCATCAAGCGCAGGTTTTTTGCTGAAGCGACATGCCGCGTGCATTCGATCCGGCCTGTTCCGGCAGTGGCCGTAGTCGCGGAGCAGTGCTTTTATTGGTGCGCGCACACGAAACGGCCTGCATCCAGAGTGGATTCTCCGTCCCAGCGATAGGCGACCAGTGGACCGCCGCTGGCGGCGCTGTAATCCACGCAGGCAGCGCAGGGGGTCTGCAGCATCGGTTCACCGCTCATCCAGTAGTGACCGAAAAAAACCGGTTTGCTCGACTCGCAGAGTGAGCGTGGGTCCTGTCTGAGAGGCACAGCCGGCAGTTTTTCACGTTCCGCTTGGGGCAGCAGGGCCAAATCCTGGTAGGTCGAACCGGCAGGCTCCCACCAGCGTATGCGCACGTTTCGCCTTTCGTAACCGTCCTTATCCCGGAAGGAATGGCCATCGGGCAGTTGCACTTCAAGTCCCTTGGTCAGACCCTCAACGGTTCGGAAAGCCATATGGCCTTTGCGACTGGCTGTAATCATCAAGTCCCGGGTCAAGGTCAGGTCGGCATTCAGGTATGGACGCAGTTCTTCCATGTAGTCCTCGTGCCAGCAGGCATGCACTACCCGCACACCGGGTAGATCCAGCCAGAGTGGCAGCGTCATAAACCAGTTCACGATTTCCAGATGCAATTTGGGTTTGTCCTGTACTTCCCGCAGGAAGGCGCTGTGCTGGATATGGTTTTTTTTCCCAATCTTGCCCCAGTGAGGGCGCAGGTATTCGCCCGGTTGCGTGGGGTCAGGGGTATGCCAGGCGATTGCATTGAATTCGTGATTGCCCATCACGGCCAGAGCCGTTCCTGATTCCACCATGCGCCTGACGGTCATGACCGTATCGATTTGTCGCGGCCCACGATCAATAAAATCTCCAACAAAAATTGCCTGACGTTCAGGGTGGCGGTAAGTGCCTCTGTGCCTGATGTAACCAAGTCGTTTCAATAGTGCTTCGAGTTGGTCGCCCTGTCCGTGGATGTCTCCAATGATGTCATAGGCCATGGTGATCCTCCTGCTTGATTGTATGTTGGGCATAGAACACTCAACGAAAAGGACAGCATGATGCAGTCTGTTAAAGTGTCCATTGCTTCAATGGACAGTAAAGACATCACTCTTTTTTGCATTTTCCAGAATCATTAATGCTTGCTCTTTATCTGGATAAATAATTCCTCCATGGCGAATCTGTGAATAAACGATAAAATAGAAATAGGGGACAAAGACAAATGTAGCGACTAGATAAGCAGCAGAACATATCGCAAGAAATTTGAAGTTTCGTTCAAGCACATAATCTTTATATTGCTTGATCGGAAGCAGTTGCAAAATGAGCATTGCTGTCGAAATAATCGCGAGATTGGAATAAATGTGGTAGCGAAAAACCATGGACTGAGATAAACCAAAATTTATTCTACTCATTGCAGTAATTATGGATGTTAAAACTACGAATACATTAAACCAGATAAAAATATTACCATTGGAATATATTTTTTTATAAAATCCGTAACCAGTTATTGTCCATATAAGAGAGCCGACAGCTAGCGTTGGGATCAATGATAAAGTGGTTAAAATTGGATATTGAATTCCTCCTCCTACACCAAATGCTGATCCGGTAAATGAAAGTGCGAAGATCAGGATTTTACCAAGGTTGTGGAGTGTATCCAGCGGATTGGAATGGGTCTCTGGAACCAGATAGTCTTTAAAATAAATGAAAACGACTAATAATCCTATTATGGTCATTGCGAAGGAATCACGATAACGTTTTTGGCTGATCAGGTAGAATGTGGCTATAAACGGTATCAGTATCCCATTTCCTTGTGTAAAGACAGCAAGCACACACATTAAGATTGCCAGAATGTAATGGATAAAATCATCTGTCGATAATAAACTCAATGTCAACAAAGCAAGCATGATAACCAGGTAGTTTGAAATTGCAGCCATTGACCAAAGCATGCTTTCGGCAGAACCAAATTGGAAAATCATGCAGGCAGAAAAAATAAATAAATAATGTTGTTGTTTGAAATTTTTTGGTGAATGTTTTATAAAAATATAAAAAGTACCAAGATGAAAGATGTTTCCGATCAGTATCAGGCGTTTGAAATTGATTTCATCAAAAAGCCAATAGTCAAGCAGGTAGACAAGTTTTGTCGTAATAATTATATGTTCGTTATGTTGTGTATAGAGAAGCCCTAAACTTTTTGTTAGATCAGAAGATGTCACTATATTGGTGACAAATTCAAGGAGTGCAAAGTCATCGCTGATCGGGAAGTTGTAAGAAAATATGATTACGGTTATGTAGTAGAAACCTATGATTGCAGCAATTAACCAAGTGGTCTTCCAGTAATTTCCTTGTGAATTTGAATTGGACACGGTCCCTCCATGAATCTAGAAAGTCTGGACAATAGCCCAAGAAAGAATGAGAACCGCCTAGCGTTTGATCTAAGCGGGCGACAACGATAGGATACCAGTCTTTAGGATGTAGTGAGGTACTATGAACCGCATCCTGCAACAGCGCCGGTTTATCGCATTTTACTACATGTGATATATTCGATGAGCCCATGTGGTAAGACCTGAAGCAACACTTCCAAAGGCATCTCCCACCACTATTTCTACGTTTTTATAATGGGATCGTATCCATTCCTCTACTATGGGAGACTTGGCGGTACCGCCCGTTACGTATATAACGTTGGGTTTCACGCCCGCTTGCCTTTCCACATCCTTCATCAGCGAGAGAAAGACATTAAGCTCATGTTGGATCGATTCTTTCAGGTCATGTCGAGATAGAGCAATAACGAGTTCCGGTTCGATGTATCGCAGTGGAAGATTAATGGGGTCGCGGTCTGATAAGTGGATCTTCGCGAGTTCAGCGCTTCGGTGAAGACGAATCGTTAGTTTATTCTTATGAAGATGTTGAAGACGTTGTAGTGTCTTTTTATCTGTGGATTGAGCAAGGTACGAGGCAATTTCAAGCCCAGTGCTGCCAGCTAAAAACCGTGCCTGTGCATTGACATCATTTATCGCTATTGCGTTCCAGAATAGTGTGGTGGGTATCGGAAGGCCATTGTTCAATAGGGAATCTTTGCCAAAATAAGGCATGATTTTTCTTAGTGCTAATTTAATATCGAGATCTGTTCCTCCAACACGATCACCAGCATACCCGAGCACCGAATCATTTCTTTCACTCAAGTGAATATAGGATGGGCCTAGTTTGATCATTGAGCAATCGGTTGTGCCGCCGCCAGCATCAAGAACAAGTGCAATGATATTTGTAGAAAGATTCCGCTCGAAATCTAGAGCTGCAGCAATTGGTTCCATTAGAAATTCAACATTTTTGAATCCCGCTGCTCTTGCCGCGCTCTCAAGAATGCCAAGCGCTTGTATGTTTCCCTCTTGGCCTCTTGGACCATGAAAATTGACCGGGCGACCTAAAACAATATCATCTATGTCGCTTTGAATGTTGTTTTCCGCGCTTGTCTTAATAAAAGCTAATATCTTCATGATCACTGCAGAGAATAATTCAATATGATCACGCTTGAGCTCTGCGCCAATAAAGGACTTGGGTGACTTTATAAAATATCCGTCTTGTGGATCCCGAATGTGACGGAGTATTGCTGCATCACCGAAAGTCAATTCAGTATCTGCATAGAAGGCTTTGCTTATGGTTTGACTCTCATATCTTTTCTCGGCACGCTCCACCAGTTCTCGTCGCATGATTCCTCGTTCAATACTTTCCAGTTCAGCATCAGAAAATTCCTTGAAAATCCTTCCTTGTTCCTTGGCTTTTCGGGACTCAGTTGTTTGTTTTGATTTCGCTGTAGCAACTCGTTTACTGAGCTGTATTGGATCTATTTCTTCAATATAAATTTCTTCCTCGCGATCTGTGTACAACGCTGATGGCAGTTTAGTGCTTTTGCCTTCCAGAGGAATCAATACTGGACCGTTATCCTTCCATACCCCAATAGAGCAATTCGACGTTCCAAAATCAACACCAGCGTACATTTTTTGATTACTCCTCATCATCTAATCGAGATAGCAGGAAACTTCATGGTTCTTTTTACACCACTAACCCATAGAGCGTAGGATGCGGTGAGGCATGAACTGCATCCTACGATAACGCTGATCATCAGCTCAGCTATTGTTGCCTGCCGCGTTCGGCTGGCTACGCTTATTGAATTCCATAAATCGTTCTTTGTGACGGTTTTTGTTGTGCAAGAATTGAGGAAATCGCCAATCAAAAAGATACTCCGGATGTTTATCTATGTTTGGCTCTGCATTCCAGAGTCGGGTGTAATTGTTGAATAATCCTTACTGCATCATGCGATAGTAAAAGTTTATCAATTATTACTACGCTTAATACAATTGTCCCGCTTTCAGTTGTCACACTTCAATCCCCTTTTTTCAGAAAAAAACCCGAAAAGTGTGTCCTGAACGACATCACTTTCAGCACTATTCTGTCTCATTCTGATACAGCCTTTTCCCAGCGCTGCCCACAAAAAAGCCCGCACTATGCGGGCCTTAGCTTTCGGCGCTGCGCCATCACCTGTATGAATTTTGCCTCATTCTACTTTTCCTCATCCCATGCATGCCGCATCCTGACCCTGTTCCGCATTGTTCCCGGCCATGGCGCGTATCGGATCCAAACTGCCGCGCCAATCGCTGGTCATTTCATCCCACCACCCGCGTTGGCGCGCCGCTGTAATAGCCGCTGACATTCTCCGCTAACTGCCCGACCAGCCGCTGGCGCGATTCCCGACTGCCCCAAGCGCTATGCGGGGTCACAATCAAATTAGGAATATCCGCCGCCAGCAGTGGATTGCCCTGCGTCGGTGGTTCCAGACTCAAGACATCAAGTCCAGCGCCACCGAGCGCACCCTGGCGCAGGGCATCGGCGAGCAGCGCCTCATCGACCAGCCCACCGCGTGCGGTGTTGATCAGGATCGCATCGCGGCGCATCAACGCCAATTCCCAGCCACCGATCAGGCCGCGCGTCTCCGGCGTCAGCGGACAATGCAGGCTGAGCACGTCCACCTGCGGCAACAGCAGCGGCAGCGGCACACGCCCATTCTGCTCATCCACCGTACCGGGTCGCTGGGCGATCAGCACCTGCATACCAAACGCTTCGGCGATACGGGCCACACTCTGGCCAAGCTCGCCATAGCCGATAATGCCCAGGGTCTTGCCGGCCAGTTCGCGGATCGGAAAATCCAGCAGGCAAAACTGCGCCGCCTGTTGCCAGCGTCCGGCGCGCACCGCCTGCTGATACTCGGGCAGGCGGGTCATCAGGCTCAGCAGCAGCGCAAATACATGCTGCACCACCGCTGCCGTGCCGTAACCGCGACAATTGCAGACTGTGATGGCGCGTGCCGCCGCCGCTGCCAGATCCACATTATTGACCCCGGTAGCAGCCACGCAGATCAGCCGCAGGTGCGGCGCCTGGGCGATGGCAGCAGCATCAAGCAGCACCTTGTTGCTGATCACTACCTCGGCCCCGGCGATGCGCGCGGCAATCTCGCCGGGCGCGGTGGCCGGGTAATAGCGCAATCCAGGCAGCGCACGCTCCAGAGCGCTGAAATCAAGATCACCGCGATCAAGCGAGTCGCGGTCAAGAAAAACAGCAGGCATGGCGCGGAACCTCCGTGCGTGATCCGTTTCCAGAGACAACAACCAAAACCGCAGAATAGGACGACGATGGCCTCGACCGCTACTGATACCCTGAGCCCTGATCTGGCCCACCAGCAGGCCGCATGCCTGGGCGTGCTGCTGACCAACCTGGGCACGCCTGATGCCCCAACCCCGGCAGCATTGCGCCGCTATCTGGGTGAGTTCCTCTGGGATCCGCGCGTGGTGGAACTGCCCCGGCCACTGTGGTGGCTGATCCTGCACGGCATCATTCTGCCCTTGCGCCCGGCGCGTTCGGCGCGCAAGTACCAGACCATCTGGACCGAAGCCGGCTCGCCGCTGTTGGCAATCAGCCGCCAGCAGCGCACGGCACTGGCCGATACCCTGGCGCAGCGCTTGCCAGGTCCGGTGCATGTGGCGCTGGGCATGCGCTATGGCAACCCGTCGATTGCGGCAGCCTTGGCGGAACTGCGCGCGGCCGGCGCCCGCCGCCTGCTGGTGCTGCCGCTTTATCCACAGTATTCCGCCGCTACGGTGGCCTCGACCTTCGACGCGGTCAGCGCTGAACTGCAACGCTGGCGCTGGCTGCCGGAGCTGCGCTTTATCACCCACTACCACGACGATCCCGCCTATCTGGATGCACTGGCCACGCACATCGCTGCGGCCCGTGGCGAGCAACCGGCGGAACGGCTGCTGTTTTCCTTCCACGGCTTGCCACAGCGCAACCTGCTGGCTGGCGACCCTTATCACTGTCAGTGCCACAAGACCGCGCGGCTGGTCGCGGAACGGCTGGGGTTGTCGGCGACGCAATGGGCGGTCGCGTTCCAGTCGCGCTTTGGTCGCGCCGAATGGCTACAGCCTTATACCAGCGAACTGCTGGCGGCCTGGGCCAAGGCCGGAGTGAGCAGCGTCGATGTGGTTTGCCCCGGGTTTGCCGCCGATTGTCTGGAAACGCTGGAGGAAATCGCCCTGGAGAATCGGCAGGTGTTTTTGGAAGCCGGCGGCACCACCTACCGCTATCTGCCGGCACTGAACGACGATCCGGGGCATATCGCTGCACTGGCTGGACTGGTTGAGCGCCACGCGGCCGGCTGGCCGGAGCTGGATGCGGCTTACGATGCGGACGCAGTCGCCGCCGAGCGTGCAGCGCGCGTGCAGCGGGCGCGGGCGCTGGGCGCTACGGCCTGAACGGCACCATCGGCGCGTGCCGATCTGCTTTCCTGGAGGTGGCTTCTATACTCACTGAAGCGGTGATTAGCACCGCGGCGTGCCAGAGGTGGCGCGGCGCGGTCCCGAATCCGATCTAGTGGGAACGTTCATGATCCACGGTGTCTTGCTCGACCTCGAAGGTGTGTTATACGCCGGGGGCTATCCATTGCCGGGTGCCCGCGAGGCGCTGCTGAGTCTGCGTGCAGCCGGGATCCCGATCCGTTTCGTCACCAACAGCACCCGGGTGACCCGTGCCGCCATTGTCAACCGCCTAGCGCGCATCGGTCTGGACGTGCCGATCCAGCACCTGTTCACCCCGGCGGTAGCGGCGCGCCAGTATCTGATCGAGCGGCGATTGGTGCCGCATCTGCTGGTGCATCCTGATCTGCGTGGCGAATTCGCCGATCTGCTCGGTGCCGGCCCGCCGAGTGCAGTGCTGCTCGGCGATGCCGGGCCAGACTTCAGCTATGCGGCGCTGAACCAGTGTTTCCGCTTGCTGCTGGACGGTTTGCCGCTGCTGTCGATGGGCGCCAACCGCTATTTCCGCGAGGGCGAGCAATTAAGTCTGGACATCGGCCCGTTCATGGCGGCGCTCGAATACGCCGCCGAACTGGAAGCGGTGGTGCTGGGCAAGCCGGCCGCTGCGTTTTTCCAAGCCGCCGTCAACAGCCTCAATCTGCCGGCGCATGACGTGGTCATGGTCGGCGATGATGCCGAAATGGATATCTGCGGCGCCCTGTCCGCCGGTCTGCGTGGTGTGCTGGTGCGCAGTGGCAAGTATCGGCATGGCGATGAACGCCGCGTCGAACCCCTGGGTGGGCGGGTGTTCGACGATCTGGATGCCGTAGTGGATTACATTCTCTGAACGACGTGCTCCGGGCTGGAGCGTGATTGCGGTTAGAATCAGCCGCAATGACAGCGACACCACCCCTTGCCCGCTGAACCGGAGTTTTCCATGCGCGTCCTGTTTCCCGATATCAAGCCCTATGCCACCTCGCGCCTCGCCGTCGATGCGCGCCATACCCTGTACATCGAACAATGCGGCAATCCCGATGGTCTGCCGGTGCTGTTCCTGCACGGCGGGCCGGGTG
>DAITNL010000013.1:9855-30416 GCA_036834665.1 Candidatus Competibacteraceae bacterium
CTATCGCATCGTGCTGTTCGATCAGCGTGGCAGCGGTCAATCGACGCCACATGCCGAGCTGCGCGACAACACCACCTGGGATCTGGTGGCGGATATCGAACGGCTGCGCACGCACCTGGGTATCGAGCGCTGGGTCGTGTTTGGCGGTTCCTGGGGCTCGACCCTGGCGCTGGCCTATGCCGAAACCCATCCGCAGCAGGTGCTCGGCCTGATTCTGCGCGGCATCTTCCTATGCCGCGATCAGGATATTCACTGGTTCTATCAGCAGGGCGCCAATCGCCTGTTTCCGGACCTGTGGGACCATTTCCTGGCGCCGATTCCCCTAGCGGAGCGCGATGATCTGGTCCAGGCCTATTACCGGCGGCTGACCGGCACCAATGAGCTGGAGCGGTTGCGCGCCGCCAAGGCCTGGTCGGTGTGGGAAGGCTCAACCCTGAGCCTGGAACATAACAGCCATACCGTCGAGCAGTTCAGCGAGGCACGCCGCGCGCTGAGTCTGGCGCGCATCGAGTGCCATTACTTCGTCAATCAGTGCTTCCTGGAGCCGGATCAACTGATCCGCGATGCTGGGCGGCTGCGCGGCATTCCTGGGGTGATCGTGCATGGCCGCTATGATGTGATCTGCCCGATGGATGGCGCCTGGGCGCTGCATCAGGCCTGGCCGGAGGCGGAACTGCGCATCATCACCCCGGCCGGCCATGCCGCCAGTGAGCCGGGCATTGTCGATGCGCTGGTGACCGCCACCCAGGCCTTCGCCGACCGGCTGGCATGATCGGGCTGCTGCAGCGGGTCAGCGCGGCGCGGGTCGAGGTCGAGGGCGCGGTGGTGGGCGCGATCGGCCCGGGGTTGCTGGTGCTGCTGGGCGTGGAGCGCGGCGATGGCGCGCGCGAGGCGGATCGGCTGCTGGAGCGGCTGCTCCGCTACCGGGTGTTCGCTGATGCCGAGGGCAGGATGAACCGCAGCCTGCGCGACTGTGGCGGCGGTCTGCTGCTGGTGCCGCAGTTCACCCTGGCCGCTGATACCCAGAAGGGCCTGCGCCCCAGCTTTACGCCGGCGGCGCTGCCCGCTGAAGGTGAACGCTGGTTCGGCTACCTGGTCGAACAGGCGCGCAGCCAGTATGCACCGGTCGCTACCGGTCGCTTTGGCGCACACATGCAGGTGAGTCTGACCAATGACGGTCCGGTGACCTTCTGGCTGCGGGTCGCGCCAGGCACGATCCTCTGATCTGATGATCCTAAATGTTCCTGCGCTGTTGCGAAAACCAAAATACAAGACGCGAATTGGCGATGACCCTGGCCGTTTCTGCCGTGAAAAATCCTGTCTGGATCGTGTTGGCGCTGCTGTTGGCGCTGCTGTTGGCGCTGGATGTGAGCGCACCGGCCTGGGCGCAAGCCACGCCGGCGCTGGTCGCGCCACTCGATAGCGCCAAGGCCGCTGAGCAGCAGGCGACGCGCGGCCAGGTGCTGGACCGCGACCGCGACAGCATCCGGCGCAGCCGCACCACCTTCGAGCAGCAGTTGGCTGACCTGCCACAGCAGCTCGAAGCGCTGCACCCCGATCAGCTGGATGAAACCCTGCTCGAACAGACGCGGGTGGATGTGGAATCGGCCCGACTCAGTCAGGACAGCAACAGCTCGGAACTGGCCAACACCGGGCGCCGCATCGACGAATTGCAAAAAAGCATCAGCGATCTGGAAACTCGCGAGCAACTGCTGAAGAACCCGGTCAAGGGCCAGACCGATGGCACGGCGGATCGGGTCGCGCAGTTGCAGCAGGTCAGCACGGCGCTGATGCAGCAGCGCGCCGAACTGGCTCTGGAAACACGCCATATGGATAACCTGCGTGAGCAGGCTGAGGTGATCAAGCTGCGCCTGCAGGTGGCCGAGCAGTGGCGCCAGCGCGTCGAGCAGATTTTCCAGCAGCGTCAGGAACAGGCCCGGCAGAGCAGCCAGTCCGATCTGGTCGATCGCCTGCAGGCGGATCTAAGCGCGCAGCAGGACCGGGCCAGCGCCCTGCGCCAGCGTCTGGCGCAGTCACATGGCGATCTGTCGCTAGCGGCTTGGCAGCGCATGGCGGCTGATCTGCGCATCACCGAGGAGCGCATCAGCCTGCTGAATCTGGAACGGCATCTGAGCGAGCTAGGCAACGAGCTGGCGCGGCTCGGCGATCTGTTACAGGAGAGCGGCGTTGATCCGGACACACTGCACGAGGCGCTCAAGCGCTTTGATGCCATGCGCGAGGATTTGCAGCGCAATGCCGAGCTGCTGCAGCAGCGCAGCGCGATCTATGTGCAGCAGCGCCAGGTGATTGAGCGACGCGAGCCGGTGGTCGGCAATGATCGTCGCCAGCGCAACGATGAACTGGAGCAGATCAACCAATTGCTGGATGAGCTGGGCCAGCGCACCGGTCGGGCGCAGGATCTGCAGCAGCAGGTCAGCGCCATCGAAGCACGGCTGGAGGTCTACTATCAAGAGCGTCTGCGGCAGGATCTGTTGACCCGCAAGCCCTATCCGGACAGCGTCGATGCCTGGCAGCAGTTGCTGCGGGGGCTGGCGATCGTGCCGCAGGTGCTGCTCTATCAGATCCGGCTCAGTGTCGAGGCGGCGTTCAAGGCCATGCTGGAGGCACCGGCGCTGCGCTGGGTGATGCTGGTGAGCTTGCAAGGAGCGCTGTTTTGGCTGCTGCTGCTGGTCCGGCGTGGTCTGTACCGGGCCTTACAGGCGCACGCCGAGTCGCGCAATCTGGGCGATAACAGTTTTTTGCGCCAATTGCTCATCGGTGCACTGTTGCTGGCGCGGGTGAATCTGCCTAGTGCCGGCTTTGCCGCCGCGCTGCTGCTGCTGCTGTGGCTGGTCGAGGCGCCGCCGCCGGGCCTGAGTATTTTGATGACCCTGGCACTGGTCTGGGTGGGTATTCGCCTGCCGGTGAGCCTGGCCTGGTTGCTGCTGGCCGCGCCGCGCCTGCCGGCTGAGCAGCAGCATCTGCCGCTGTATCGGCAACTGCGCTGGACCCTGGGTCTGGGCGGCCTGCTGGTGGCGCTGGTGGTGCTGGCGCATCTGAGCGATCTGCCCGAAAACGTGGTCATCGCCTTTGATCGCGTGTTCATGCTCTACTGGTTCTGGGCCTTTGTGCCCGGTGCGCGCATCCGCCGTCTGGTGGTGGAGCGGATCGGCGCGGTATATGGCGATCGCTTCTGGTTCGTGCTGCTGCGCTTTGGCAGTCTGCTGCTGCCTTTGTCGCTGCTGGGTGCGGCGGTGCTGGGCCTGCTGGGTTATCTGCGCCTGGCCTGGCTGGTGGCGGGCAATCTGCTGATCTTCCTGGCCGTGCTGGTCAGTTGGCTGCTGGTGCGCAGCCTGCTGAACGATCTGGTGGTGGCCTTGAAGAACTATGCAGTGACGCACTCGGGCTATGGCCTGCTGTGGACGCAGGACATCATTGCGCCGCTGCACCGGATCCTGAATCTGTTGCTGTTTGTGGGCGCCTGGGTGGTGCTGTTTCGCGCCTATGGCTGGACCAGCCAATCGACGGTGATCGCCTCGATCTGGGGCTTTCTGGAGCGGCCGCTGTTCGCAGTCGGCAATGCGGGCATCTCGCCCTGGCGGATCGCGCTGACCGTTACGGTGCTGGTGCTGGTGATCTGGCTGGGGCAGTGGAGCCGGGCCATTGCCTACCGCTGGATCCTGTCGCGGATCAGTGATCTGGGCGTGCGCCACAGCCTGTCGATGTTCACCCAGTACACGGTGGTGCTGATCGGCCTGCTGACCATTTTGCGCATCATCGGCATCGATCTGACCACGCTGGCGGTGTTCGCCGGCGCGGTCGGCGTCGGTATCGGCTTGGGCATGCAGAGCCTGGCTAATAACTTCATCAGTGGGCTGTTTCTGCTCATCGAGCGGCCCTTGCGCAGCGGCGATATCGTCAAGATCGGCACGCATGAGGGCGAAGTGGCCAGCATCGGCATGCGTTCGTTGACGGTGAAAACCTTTGATAACCAGACGGTGATCATTCCCAACGCGGCGGTGATCAGTGATGCCTTCACCAATTGGACCCACGAGGATCGGGTGCTGCGCACGGTACTGATCATTGGCGCCAGCTACGAATCCAACCCGCATCAGGTGCAAAAGCTGTTGGCTGAGGTGCTGGAAGCGCATCCGGCGATTCTACCCAAGCCCGAGCCGCTGGTGCTGTTGTGGGAGTTTGCCGACTCGGCGGTAAATTTTCGCCTGCATTACTTTATCGACATGAGCCGCGACAGCCTGTTCAAGACCCGCGCCGAGGTGTTGCTAGCGATCTGGGATAGCTTCAAGGCGGCCGGGATTGCGATTCCCTACCCACAGCGTGACCTGTATGTGAGGAGCTGGCCCGGTGCGGTTAGCGATGCGCCGCCGACGGCGCCCATCGCTGCGCCGCGCTAGCTGCTGCGTCGGCTGACCGCCCGCAGCGCACCGCGCAGTTCCTCGCGGTCGATCGGCTTGGTGATGTAGCCGTCCATGCCAGCGTTCAGGCAGCGCTCGCGGTCACCGCGCATGGCGTTGGCGGTCATGGCAATGATGATGGGGCCCTGAGCCCCAGGCCAGCGTGTCCGGATGCGGCGGGTGGTTTCCAGGCCATCCAGTTCCGGCATCTGCACATCCATCAGCACCAGATCAAAGGGTTGTCGGGCCAGTGCCTCCAGAGTCTCGAAGCCGTTGTTGGCCACCTCGGCGCGATAGCCGAGCCGTTCGAGTATTTTCAGCGCCACCCGCTGGTTAACCACGTTATCCTCGGCGAGCAGGATGCGCAGTGGTGCATGGGGGGTGCTGTCATCGGGTTCGCTTGATGCCGGTGCCGGCGTGTCAAGGGGCGCCCCGCCAAACAATTGGGCCAGGGCCCGGTCGATCGTGGCGACCTTGAGCGGCTTGACCAGCAGCGCGCGCACCTGCGGCGGCAGCGGATTCTGGCGGCGAAAGCTGAACGGCACTAGCAGCACCACCGGCAGGTGTTGTGCCTCGGGCAGCGCATCCAGTCGCTCCAGCAGCCGGCGCCCATCCAGATTCGGCCCATGCAGGGCGATCAGGGCGCCATCGAAACACCCGCCGGCCTGCAGCAGGGCCAGCGCGTCATCGGCAGAGGTGACCGCCTGCACCCGCAGGCCCCGGGTGGTGGCCTGGCGCATCAGGGTCATGCGGTTGATCTCGTGGGGCTCGACCACCAGCAGCCGCTGGCCTGTCCAGGGTGCGCTATCGGCGCTGCCCGATGCCTTGCCCGGCGCGGCCGCCACCAGCACGTTGAAGCTGAAGGTGGATCCCTGCCCGGCAGTGCTGCTGACCGTCAGGCTACCGTTCATCAGTTCGATGAGGCGCTTACTGATCACCAGACCCAGGCCGGTGCCGCCGTATTGCCGGCTGATCGAGGAATCGGCCTGGCTGAAGGGCTGGAACAGTCGCCCGAGACGATCGGCGGGGATGCCGATGCCGGTGTCGGTCACCGCAAAGCGCAGCGCGCAGCGCAGGCCATCGTGTGGTCCGGCGCTGATCGTGGCCCGTACCTCGCCGGTCGGGGTGAACTTGACGGCGTTCGACAGCAGGTTGACCAGCACCTGACGCAGACGAGTCATGTCGGTGATGATCTCGACCGGCACGCCCGTATCAATCCAGTAGACCAGTTCCAGATTCTTGGCGGCGGCGGCGGGCGTGACCAGATCCAGGGCGTCCTCAAGGCAGGCGCGCAGGTCAAAGGCTGCGTATTCCAGTTCCATCCGGCCCGATTCGATCTTGGAAAAATCGAGAATGTCGTTGATCAGCGTCAGCAGGGTATTACCGGATAGGCGGATGGTTTCGACGAAATCCTGCTGTTCGGGATTGAGTGGGGTATCGAGCAGCAGGCCGGTCATGCCGATCACTGCGTTCATCGGCGTGCGGATCTCATGGCTCATGTTGGCCAGGAATTCGCTCTTGGCGCGGTTGGCGGCTTCGGCGATATCCTTGGCCTGCTGCAGGGCCCGTGCCGTTTCCTGGCGCTCGCTGACATCATGCAGGATGCCGGTGAAGCGCGGGCGATCGGCGCCGGCCACCGCGCCGACCGATAGATACAGCGGAATCGGGCTGCCATCGCGGTGCAGGCCGGTGACCTCACGGCCGCTGCCGATGATGTGCGGCTCGCCGGTGCGCAGATAGCGGGCGATGTAGCCGTCATGGGCTTGCCGGGTCGGTTCGGGCATCAGCACGCGGACATTCTGGCCAGGCAGCGCGCCGCTCGGATAGCCAAACAGCTGTTCAGCCGCCGGGTTGACCGATTCGATAGTGCCGGTTTCGTCGATGACGATGATGCCGTCCACGGCGGTTTCAAGGATGCTGCGGCTGAGAGCCTGGGCCTGTTCCAGGGCTGCATATTGCTCGGCTAACCGGGCGTTGGCGTCGCGCAGCGCCTGCTGCTGGCGGGAAAGCTTGTCGGTGAGCTTGCGCAGGTCGGCGACGGCGGTGCGCTGTGATTGCAGCAGTTGCAGCAGATCGATCACCGGGTCGTGCAGAGCGAAGTCGTCGATGCTCAGTCCGAGTGCCTTGATCGCGCCTGGCTCGGTCAGCCAGGGCGAGCCGAGAAACAGCAGTTCTTCAGGTTCGAGCGGCACGAGCTGGCCGCGCAGCCGGAAGCGCTGTTCGCTGTCGGTTAGGACGAACAGCAGGTGCTGGCTGGCGGCGAGGGTATCGAAGTGCAGGTCGATGCGTGGCCGCTCCAGGCGCATGACCTGATCCAGCCGCAGGCCCGACCGCCAGTGCGGACACAGCCGCTGCAGTGAAGCACCGATCCGGGTAATGGCGAGGTGACGATCAAAGGCCAGATGAAAGGGAAAGATCGTCGCGAAGGCCGCTGCGGACAGGGTAGGCGTTGAGTCGTCGCTCATGCGGCAGCCGGCGGTATCCAGGCGATGTGGAAGATGTCGTGGTCGGCGCCGGTGGCGCGGTCGGCTTCCTGTTCGATGGTGATCGGGGTGGCGAACATCTGGCCCAGGCCCTGCAGCAGCCCGCGCACGAAGGGAGTCAGGCCGGCGCGATGCGAGTAGTAGTGCAGGCGCAGCGACTGTGCGCCGACATCGCTGCAGGCAAAGCGCGGCGGTTCCAGATAGGGGAAAATCAGGCTGACCCGGGTGTGGAAATTGGGCAGGTTGAGCAGGAATTCGGGCAGGCTGCGGCCATGGGCGTCCATCAGGTCGCCATAGCCTTCGCGGGCGGTCTTGAGCACCCAGTGCATGCCAAAGGCCTCCAGCAGCACCGGCACCGGCTGGCCAAGGATGGCGCTGGCCGCTGCTGCCAGCTGGTAGGTGAGCTCGTCGGGATAGCCTTCGTTGGTGATGAAGACCTCGACCTCTACTCCAGCGGCCGCCTTGATTCGCTCCCAGGTGTCCTCGCCGAACTGTTCGGTGACCATGTCTTCCAGAGCCCGGTTAACCATGCCGTACATACGGAAACCTCCGGCGAATGAGCAATATGGATCGGAACTGATCGAAAGTATTATCGTTCCAAGCGGCGTTGTCACGGGCGGCATGGTGTCCTTGAAATATGCATATGCTATTTCAGGTGCTGCTGTGTCCTGCTTTCATCCAGTCCAATGACCCAACTGATGTAAACGAATGAAACTGATTGAAACCATGCTCGAACGTACTATTCTGCTCAGCCGCTGGTTGCTGGCACCGTTGTATCTGGCGCTGATTGCCTTGCTGATCCTGTTTACGGTGAAGGCATTCCAGGAGGTCATTCACTTGTACGCCATCATCACGACCGCTACCGAGGTGGATCTGGTGCTGTCAGTGCTGGCGCTGATCGACCTGACCCTGGTGGCTAATCTGCTGGTGATGGTGATTCTCAGCAGCTATGAAACCTTCGTCTCCAGCCTGGATACCACCGGCGACCAGGAGAAGCCGTCCTGGCTGGGCAAGATCGACGCTGCGACCATCAAGGTCAAGCTGGCGGTGTCGATCGTGGCCATTTCCTCGATCCACCTGCTCAAGGCGTTCATGACCGCGCCGCCACATGATGTCAACGCGCCGGTGTGGAACAGCCAGTTGTTCTGGCTGGTGGTGATCCACCTGACTTTCGTGATTTCGGCGCTGCTGATGGCGGTGGTCGACCGCATCGCCTTCGCCCAGCATCGCAGTCATCATTAAGGGAATTAAGGGAAAGGGAACGGCGCGCTGCCTGCTGTGCTGAAATGTAAAACCGTTCCGGGTGTATGGTGCCCGGAACGGTTTTTTTGCGTGATGTCTGTTGTTGCGGCAATCGGGGCGATGCTTAGTCCGGGGTGGGTCTTGAATCGGTTTGCCCTTGCGCGTACTGGCGCGTGGCCTGGCGCAGGAAAGTCATCTGCTGGCGAAAGTTGCTGCATCCTGCGCACATCAGCATGTGGAGCTGGAGCGGAATGCGTTCGCGCAAGGCCAGTGGCCGATCCTGGGCTTCGGATAGCAGCTGCGTCACGTGATGGCAGGTCAACATGGGTGAGCCTCGGCAGCGAACCAGCGGTGCTCCAGACAGAGCCGCAGCCGCATGCGGGCGCGGTGCAGGATGACGTGGCAGTGGCTGGTGGTGATGGCCAGTTCCTGGCAGATGCCCGGTGTATCAAAGTCCAGAAACTCGCGCATCATGAACACGCGGGCTGTATGGTCAGGCAGTCGCGTCAGGCAGGCCTCGAAGACCGCCCAGAACTGCTGCTGGGCCAGGGTGGTTTCGGGATCGCCCCAGATGTGTGGCCGATCTTCCGCCCGCCAGTGTCCCCTGGGGTTAAAAAGCACCGCGAAATCGTCTTCATCATCCTCGTCATCGCTGGCCAGGTGGGTGAATGGTATCGCGCGCTGCCGCTGGCGCAGGGTGTCGATGATTTTATGCTTGAGAATGGCAAACACCCAGGTTTTCAATGCAGCGCGCCCGCTGAAACGGTCCTGCCCACTCAGAGCGGCGGTCAGGGCGTCCTGAACCGCATCCTCGGCGCCGACCGGGTCGCGAAGCTGTAATTCGGCAAAGCGGACCATGTCGCGGCGCAACTGCGCGAGAAAGGCGGGATCGCATAAGGTTCCGGCGGCGGGCGCATCGGCATGCGGTGCTGTTTGTTTAGTGCTGATCACGGTTTTCCTGCTGCGGTAGCGTTGAGGCGAGACCGAGACCGAGACCGGAATGGCACCTGCTTACCGCGCGTAATGCCGGGCAATCCAGTGATCAACGGCCAGCACGCCGGGTCCCTTGGCTACCAGATAGAATAGTACAGCCGCCCAGACGCCATGCGTGGGATAGGCATCCGGATAGACGAAGACCTGAATCACCAGGGTCATGCCAAGCAAGGCCAGGGCTGAGAAGCGGGTCGCTAGCCCGAGCAGCAGCAGAATTGGAAAAACGTGTTCCGCGCCGGCGGCCAGTGGTGCGGCGAGTTCTGCTGGCAGCAGGGGTAAGCGGTATTCATCGCGGAACAGGGCGACCGCCGAGTCGGATAGGCGGGGCATGCCGAGACTGAAGTTGCCATCAATCAGGTCAATGGCCAGGCCCTCGATCTTGGTTTGCCCCGATTTCCAGAACACGGCGGCGATGGAAAAGCGTCCGAGCAGCGCGATCAGTGAATCGGGAATGCGCCCGAGCAGCAGCAGAATCAGCGGGATAAAGCGCGCCCAGTGGGGAATCGAGGCGACAGCGTCTGGTGTGGGCATGCTCGACGTGATCACGGTATTCATGGCGAAGTTTCCACGGGCAGATGCAGGGCGGAAAAGGCACCATGACGCAGCAGCAGCGTCAGATTGGCGGTGAGATCAAAAGTGTCGCAAGCGGCGCTGGCCCGCGCGGCAGCTTCGCCGAGGCTTAGGCCATCAAGCAGATGGGTGAGCAGGATGCCGCCTCCGACCGGCAGGGCCACGACCTCGACCTCCAGCCCGGCCCGCACCACCAGGGCGGATTCCGGACGATAGGGATCGACGTCGCCCAGCGCAATGAGGCCCTGATGGGCGGCCCACAGCGACACGATGGCATAAGGCGAGCACAGCAGACGCAGCGCCGGATGGGCGATCAGGCGCAGGGCGGGCAATTGTTCGGGGTGCGCCAGCGCCCCGGCCAACCGTTCTGCAGCCAGCGGCATGGCATCGGCGGCATGAAAGGCCTGGATGCGCAGATATTCCAGCCGGGCCACGTCGGCCAGATAGGGCACGCTGGCCGCAGGTGCAAAGGTGGCGATAAAAGCCGGCATCCCGGCGCCGTAATCGACCAGTTGGGCCGAGCGCGGTGGGCTCTGGCGCACGAACAGGCTGGCCATGGCCCGGAAAAACGCGTCGCCGACCAGTTCCCGGGTGACTGGAAAGGTGTCTGCCAGCGCATCGATCAGCGAGACCAATACGTTGTTGCGATAGACGGCAAAGCGCCGCGCGGGATCGGAACCATTCCAGGTGCGCAGACCCGGCGGACAGGGCAGATCGGGATCGAGCAGGGCCGCGGCGAAGGACTGTTGAAATGACTGTTGGCTGCTCATGCGCATGCCTCCGCGACCAGCGGTTCACCACTGAGCAACCGTTCGGCGTGCTGCGCCTCGGCGATCAAGACCGGCAGCGGTGGAATATTCTGGTCGCGCTCGATCAGGGTTGGCGTTGGTCCTAGCTGCTGCAGCGCGAACGCGTAGAGCGCCCACACCGCGTCATCGACCGGCGCGCCGTGCGTATCAATCAGCAGCTCTGCGCCGGCGGCATCGTGATCGATGCTGAATCCGGCCAAGTGAATTTCACCGACCTGCGCCAGCGGCAGCGCGCTGATGTAGTGCCTGGCGTCGCGCTGGTGATTGACGGCGGAAACATGGGCGTTGTTGATGTCGAGCAGCAGGCCACAGCCGGTGCGGCGCACAATCTCGCTGATGAAGCTGGCTTCGTCCCAGGTCGAGGCGGCAAATTCAACATAGGTGGCCGGATTCTCCAGCAGCAGGCGCCACTGCAGGCGCTGCTGGACCTGATCGATATGGTCGCAGACCCGGATCAGCGTAGCGTGGTCATAGGGCAGCGGCAGCAGATCGTTGAAAAACACCCCGCCATGGTTCGACCAGGCCAGATGTTCGGAGAAGGCCTGTGGTTGATAGCGGTCCAGGAGCGCCGCTAGACGGTCGAGATGGACGCTGTCGGGCGCTGCTTCGCCACCGATGGATAGACCGACGCCGTGGATCGACAGCGGGTAGCGGTCGCGGATGCGGCTCAGGTGGCGATGAAAGGGGCCGCCGGCGACCAGATAGTTTTCGGCGTGAATCTCGAAAAAACCGACATCCGGTTGTTGTGCCAGGATGTCGGTGACCTGTTGCGTTTTCAGGCCCAGGCCGGCCCGGGCCGGCAGGCAGCTATGCCGCTGCCCAGAGGACATGCCCCGCGTGGGCGTTGCGCCAGGGAAAGGGAGCGTCATCGTCATCGCGGGTATGCCTCTAGGGCGGTCCTGTGTGCTTAGCCGTTGCGGCTGGGCGTGATCAGGACTGCTTGTTCTTGAACGCGGCGATCTGGCCGTAACCGGTCGGCGAGGTCGGGGAGGCGGTCTTTTCACAACTGCCCTTGGGGACGTATTTCCAGTCGCTGCCCTGATAGTCGGTCTTGGATGTGCCGGCGCAGGAGGTGCCGGGACCGGAGGCACAGTCGTTCTTGCCCTTGAGGGCAACGCCGAAGCACTTTTCCTTTTGATTGTCGTCGGCGGCTGCTGCCGGCGCGGCGGACAGGGTCAGCGCCGTACCGAGGGCCAGGGCCAGGGCAGTCGCGGAAAGAGTCGTCGAAGTCAGGGTCTTGCTCATGGTGAGGGCCTCATCATCAGTCGTGGATCGGGGCTTGGCGATCTCCTCCCGCAGTGGAGGAGTTTGCATACGAAGCGCGTGTTGTTGCGTTCGATGAGGGTTAGTCAATGTCGGGGGGGATTTCTTACAGTAGCAGCGAAAAAATCATCACGAATTTTTCCGCCGCGAAAACGACGCATCCCCGCATGGGCGGGGATGGTGGTCGTCAGTATAGCGCTGGGGTTGGTGCGGTGGCGCGGCTACACGCTGTGCTGGCCAATCCAGTCGCGGGCGAACTGCCAGGCAACCCGGCCACTGCGCGAGCCGCGTTGCAGGGCCCATTGCAGGGCTGCGGCGCGGGTGTCTGCATCCAGGCCCGCCGGCCAGTGCAGTTGCTCCAGCCAGTAGCTGACGATGGCCAGATAATCCTCCTGGCTGAAGGGATGGAACGACAGCCACAGGCCAAAGCGCTCTGACAGCGAGATTTTTTCCTCCACCGCCTCACCGTGATGCAACTCGCCATCAATCAGCTGGCTCTCCTGGTTCTCGCGCAGGTATTCGGGCAACAGGTGGCGGCGATTGGAGGTGGCGCAGAGCAGCACATTGTCGGGCGTGGCACTGATCGAACCGTCGAGCATCGCCTTGAGCGCCTTGTAGCCGGGATCATGGGCCTCGAAGGACAGATCATCGCAGTAGAGCAGGAAGCGCTCGGGACGGCCAAACAGCGGTTCAACGATCTCCGGCAGGTCGAGCAGATCATGCCGGTCGACTTCGATCAGGCGCAGGCCCTGCCCGGCGTACTCGTTGAGCAGAGCCTTGACCAGTGACGATTTGCCGGTGCCGCGCGCGCCCCAGAGCAGGGCGTTGTTGCAGGGTTGCCCGGCCAGGAACTGGCGCAGGTTGCGATCCAGCGCTCGCTTCTGTTGGTCGATGCAGCGCAGATCGGCCAGCCGCAGCCGATGCGGATGATGCACCGGCCACAGCTGACCGCGTCGCCAGCGAAAGGCGCGGCTGTTGGCCCAGTCGGGCAGGGTCGGAGCGGTCGGCAGCGTGGCCGCCAGCCGCTCCAGAGCCACGGTCAGACGCTCGGCCAGTATCGGGTCCAGCAGCATGGGCACAGTCATGGCGTCAGCGGCTCATGACCACGGTGCCCGGTGCCTTGCCGCCATTCAGGGTGACCAGGTCGGCGACGATGTGCATGCTTTCCTGCAGAGCGGCATCGGGGATGGCGCTCTCCTTGCCCTGCGGCAGATCATCGCCGGGTTGCAGCGGCGCCAGATTCTTGAGCGCGCGATAGCGGTTCTCGCGGTCACGCTGCCAGGTCTCGATGCGGGTCTGTTCGGCGCGGCGCTGGCTTTCGCGCAGCGATACCGTGGTTTTCTCGCGCTGTTCGCGGCTGAAGCGCAGATCCTGCAGATAGCTCTGGTAATCAGGATCGCTGCTCGCCCGCGCCTGATGCCGTTTCGACAGCTCCGGCAGCAGCGCCAGCAACCGCCGGTCGTTGCGGAAGCGGGTTGCGGCGATTTCATCCCAGGGCAGCGCGTTTTTCTGCGCGCTCTCACCGATCTCCTCGCTGTCGAATACCGAGGGAATGTCGATATCGGGCCGGACGCCGCGATGCTGGGTGCTGCTGCCGTTGACCCGGTAGAACTTGGCGATGGTCAGCTTGAGCTGGCCCTGCGGTTCGGCGGCGCGGGTCAGGCGATTGAGATCGATCATGGTCTGCACCGTGCCCTTGCCGAAGGTCGGGTCGCCAATCACCAGACCGCGACCATAATCCTGAATGGCGCCGGCAAAAATTTCCGAGGCCGAGGCGCTGGCGTGATCGACCAGCACCGCCAGCGGTCCGTCGTAGACCTGCTCAGGATCGCTGTCCTTTTCCACCTCGACATCGCCGCGGGTGTGCTTGACCTGCACCACCGGCCCCTCGGCGATAAACAGTCCGGTCAGATCGATCGCTTCCTGCAGCGAACCGCCGCCGTTCCCGCGCAGGTCCAGCACCAGTCCATCGGCTTTGCCATGCAGTTCGCCGAGCAGGCGGCGCACGTCGCGGGTGGTGCTGCGATAGTCGGGATCGCCGCGCCGGGCGGCTTCAAAATCGCTGTAAAAGGCCGGAATGGTGATCACGCCGATGCGCCGTTCGTGACCGTCGCTGTCGCGCAGGGTCTTGATTTCGCTCTTGGCGGCCTGCTTGTCCAGCTTGATGGTGTCGCGGACCAGGCGCACGGTCTTTTCCGCCGCTGCCGCACCGGCCTTGCCGGGCAGGATCTTCAGGCGTACCACCGAGCCGCGTGCGCCGCGAATGCGCTCGACCACGTCATCCAGCCGCCAGCCAACCACATCCACCCAGGGGCCATCATCGCCCTGGGCGACGGCGACGATGCGGTCATTGGCCTTGATCTGCTGGCTGAGATCGGCCGGGCCGCCGGTGACCAGTTCGACCACGGTGACCTGCTCATCTTCCATGCGCAGTACGCAGCCGATGCCTTCCAGCGATAGGCGCATTTGGATATTGAAATTCTCGGTGTTGCGCGGCGAGAAATAGGCGGTGTGCGGATCGAAGGACTGAGCGACGGCATTCATGTAGAGCTGAAAGATGTCTTCGCTACTGGTCTTGCGCGCCTGATTCAGGCGGTTCTCGTAGCGTTTGCGCAGCAGTTCGCGGGCGGCGGCGGGTTCCTTGCCCGAGACAATCAGGGTCAGCATTTCATGCTTGAGCCGCTTGCGCCAGAACTCGTCGAGTTCGGCGGTGTTCTTGGCCCAGGGCGCGTTCTTGCGATCGACGTTCAGGGTTTCATCGCGGTCAAAACGGAAGTCCTGGCCGAGCAGCGCCTGGATGCGTTCGCTGCGCTCGCTTAGCCGCTGCAGATAGACGTTGAAGATCTCGTAGGCCGGTTGCAGATTGCCGTTCTTGAGCGCGTCGTCCAGGGTGCTGCGGTATTTCTCGAAGGCGGCAATATCGCTGGCCAGGAAGTAGGCGTGGTTGGCATCCAGATCATCGAGATAGGTATTGAGGATCAGCGAGGACAGCCGATCGTCGAGCTTGCTTTGCCGGTAATGGTGCTGCGAGAGCAGGTTGGCAATGGTCCGGTCCAGGGTGTTGAGCTGCGCCGCGGGCGCGAGTGGCGCGACATCGTCCGTGGCGGTCTTGGCGTTGACGCCCGGCAGGCTCGACAGCAGTAGCAGGACCAGAAGGAGCTTTAGGGTTCGGAAGCAATGCATGGACAGAACCTCGATGAAGGGATCCCGCCGCGCCGGGCGCTGGCGTCTCAGGAAGAGGGATGAATCAGCACGATGTCGGTAGCGACCGGCTGCTTGCCGTTGGGCTCGGCCAGGTTGAATTCGAAAATGTGGTTGCGTGAGGGCAGCTTCATCACATTGAAGCCATCCGGTAGGCTGGAATCGTGGAAGAACGCCGTCCGGTATGGGGAATCGGCATCACGCGAGTCGGTTTTCCACAGGTAGGGCGACAGTTTCACCAGGAAGCGCATGAAGCCGAAGCTTTTATTGTCGTCGTGGTGATAGCAGTAGCCGCGCACCCGCGAACCCATCGCGCCCCAGGCCGGTGAGAAGTAATCATCGCCCCGGGTTGGCAGCAGGCCCGGCACGAGATAGCCGGAAACGAACATGTCCGATTCGCGGCGCAGTTCCTCGGACACATTGTCGAAGGCCAGGGTTTCCACCCGACAGCCCTTGTTCTGCAGGGCGCGCACCACCTGCACAAAATCGCCATCGCCGGTGACTAGCAACACCCGGTCCAGGTTCTCCGACTGCAGCAGCACATCGACCGCCATGTCGAGATCGGCATTGGCTTTGCCATAGCGGTTACCGGCTTCGTCCTGGAACCACTTTACCCGTTTCTCGATCACCTTGTAGCCGATTTCGCGTAGCGCCGACTGGTAGGCGCGGGCCTTGTCACGATAGACCGTATTGGTTTCGGCGCGTTCCTCATCGTAGGAGAGGTAAACGTTGAGGCGCAGAGGTTCAGCATGGTCACGGCAGGCGAATTCGCGCAGAACGTCGTATTGCATACGCTGGCCGCCGTTGCGGGAAATATTGGCGGCATCGACATAAACGCCAACTTTGGCGTGTGACTTGATAATATCGGTCATCTGTCTCTTTTATCTACTAGCTGTTTGATTTATGAAAGGGTTTTTCTTCAGGAGCCGCCCATGGCGGGCGCCGTGGTCATTATGACAAAGCCACTGTGCTTCGCTGTACTTTTTTTGCAGTTCTTTGCATAAGGCGGTCGCGCGTTGAGACAGGATCTCACGCCGGGAGTGCCGTCGCGGTATCGCTGGCGTCGGCCGCGACGCTAAAACGCAGCAGGAAGCAGGTGCCGGTGCTGCAATCGACTTCGAGATGACCGTGCAGCGGCTGGCGGCTGAGCATGCGCACCAGGCGCAGGCCCAGGGTGCGGGTGGTGGTCCAGTCCAGATTCTCGGGCAGACCGACGCCATTGTCGGTGACGCGCAGGGTGCAGGCGCCATCGTCTTGGGTCACGCTGACGCTGATCAGGCAGCTGCTGCTGGCGCCGGCGCGCGGCCGGCCATTGGGAAAGGCGTACTTGAAGGCATTGACCAGCAGCTCATTGACAATCAGGCCGCAGGGGATGGCCGTGTCCAGACTCAGCCAGACGCCCGGGGCGCGGGTATCGACCTGGATCGGCTCCAACGGGGTGAAGGCCTCGCGCAGGCAGTCGCTCAGGGCTTGCAGATAGACATGAAAATCGATCCGGTTCAGGGCCTCGGCCCGGTACAGCATGTCATGTACCAGGGCCATCGACTTGAAGCGGTTGGCCAGTTCGGCGAGCAGGATCTGGTGTTCGGGTGGTGTGGTCGCTGCCTGGCGTTGCAGATCGACCAGGCCAATGATGGCGGCGAGGTTGTTCTTGACGCGGTGGTGAATCTCGCGCAGCAGGAGTTCCTTTTCCCGCAGCGACTGGCGCAGCGCCTGCTCGGCCTGCTGGCGCTCGGTGATGTCGTGGATGATGGAAAACAGCACCTTGCGTTCGCCAAATGGAATGGGTGAGGAGTGTACTTCGACGGTGCGCAGGCTGCCATCGGCGCGGCGATGCGGAAAAATGAAGCTGTTGCGGGTTTCGTGCAGGGCGCGCTCGCGTTCCCGGCGCACCTCATCGGGCGGCAGGGTGTTGAGATCGGCGATGTTCATGCGCCGCAACTGCGCTAGCGCATAGCCGTAGAAACGTTCGGCGGCGCGATTGGCGTTGAGAATGCGGCCACTGTCGGGATTGATCAGCAGCATGATGGCGTCATGGCGGGCGAACAGGGCCTGGAAGCGCTGCTCGCTTTCATGCAGCGTCTGCTCGGTGCGCAGCCGGTCGCTGATGTCGTGATAGGTGATGACCACGCCGTAGCCGGCCAGTGGCAGCGGTGCGGCGGTGACACTCAGCCAGACGGTCTGGCCGTCGGGGCGAATGACACCGATCTCGGCGTTATCGATGCGCCGCTGTTCGCGCAGGGCGCGCACGCCGACGCGCTCGGTGGCCGGTATCGGCGTGCCATCCAGGTGCACGATGCGCCAGGCGGGATCGGTGATGCTAAGCTGCTGATGCGTCTCGGCCGGTAGATCCAGCAGGTGCGCCGCCATCTGGTTGGTTTCCAGAATCCGGCCGTCGCTGTCGGTCACGGTCACGCCCAGCGGGAAGGTATCAAACAGCAGCTGGTACTTGGCCAGCGCCACCTGGGTCTGTTCCTCAAGCTGCTTGAGCGGCGTGATATCGCGACTGCTGACCAGGATACCGGCGATGGTGCCGCTTTCATCACGATAGGGCGTGTAGCTGACATCGAGGAAACGTGCATCCTTGCCGCTCAGACTAAACCAGGCTTGATACTGGATGGATTCACCGCCCAGGCAGCGATCAAGTTGCGGCTTGACCACCTCAGCAAAGGTCGCGGCGCCCATGATCTCGGCGACTGGCTGATCCTCGATCTGCTCGCGGCGCTTGCCGGTGCGGCGCAGATATGCGTCATTCACCACCCGGTAGCGGTATTCGGTATCGACCAGGGACACGGCATCGGGCAGCGCTGCGACGATATGCTGGTACTGGCGCAGACGCTGCTCCAGTGTGCGGCGCGTGGTGATATCGCGCCCGACGCACATCACCCGGTTGCGCCGGCCGTGCTCATCGCACAGCGGCAGCAGATGGGTTTCGTACCAGTGCGTGGTTTCGCCCAGTTGGCGCGGTTCCTCGATGGTTGCCGTTTCACCATGGTCGAGCAGACGCTGCACGATCTGCAGGTTGCGGAAAACGGTTTCCGAGGGCTGTACCTGATAGAAACTCTGGCCGATCAGGGTCTGTTGCGGGTCACAGCCGAAGGCGCGGGCGGCGGCCGGATTGGCATACTGCAGGATGCCGCGCCGGTCGAGGATGAAGATGCTGTCCAGCGAGGCATCGGCGAGGGCGCGATAGCGTTCCTGGCTTTCGCACAGGGCCTGACGCATCTGCTCGTGGTTGGTGATGTCCTGCAGCAGCCAGACTTCGCCGCTGCCGCAGGGCGCGATCGCGAACTCGACCCACAGCACCCAGCCATCGTGATGGACGATCGACTGGATGCGTGGATGGGTCGGTACGGTTTGCCGGTCGCTTTCGTAATACTGCCGGGCCCGGTCGCGGTCGCGGCCATGCAGGGTTGTAAACCAGGCCACTGGATTGGCCAGATCCTGGCGGGTGTAGCCGGTCAGTTGTTCTGCAGCGCGGTTGACGAGCAGACCGTCGCCATTGCGGTAGGCTGCTGCGATCGGCAGGCTATCGAGCAGCGTCTGCAGATCGGGGTCGCTCCGTGTGCGCGCATGGTATGCAGCCAGCTCGGCTTCCAGGTGTGCGCAGCGCTGCGCGAGCGCCAGCAGCTTCCAGTGCTGGGCAAACAGCGCCAGCACCAGCAGGCAGCCAATCAGCAGACCGGCAGCGGCGCGAATCAGCGCAGGGTCAACGAGAAGGGTTTCGGCAGGCATGAGTGGCTTTTGAGCAGGTTAGCAGCGGCGAGTGCGGACGACGAACCTCCAGGCATGCGTCCTGGATCCAGATAGGGATCGCCTGGCTCACAGTTCCCGGGCCATGACCAGTGCATCTTCGCGGCCTGTAGCAGCGGGATAGTAGCCCCGGCGTAGACCGACCTCGCAAAAGCCGGCAGTCTGATAAAGGTGCAGGGCGGGCAGGTTGGAGGGGCGTACTTCCAGGAACACGGTCTGCGCCTGCGCGGCGCGCGCCTGTTCCAGCAGGTGTTCGAGCAGCGGCCGGGCCAGGCCCCGTCCCTGCAGTTCGCGGCGCACGCACAGATTCAGCACATGCGCCTCGCCCGCTGCCGCCGACAGGATGCCATAGGCCTGGATCAGACGATGCGGCGGCTGTGCCACCCGGCAGTGGTAGCCGGCGCGGATGCAGTCACGAAAGATGTTCTCGGTCCAGGCAAAGACATAGGCCTGCTGCTCGATGGCGATGATCTCGCGCAGATCGGCATAAAGCATGGCGCGAAAGGGTGCGCTCTGCGCGGCAGGCGTGGTCTGCGTGGCGCTATTCATGGTGGGGCTGCCGGGTGAGTTAGCGCGCGGCGTGCCAAACGCAGATCATCCCAGGCCTTGCGTTTCTCGCGCGGCGAACGGAGCAGATAGGCGGGATGGTACGTGACCACCAGCGGGATGCGCGCCGAGCCAAAGCTGTGGATCCGGCCCCGCAGCTTGCCGATCGGCGTATCGGTGGCCAGCAGGTTTTGCGCGGCGATGCGCCCAACCGCCAGAATGATGCGTGGCTGGAGCAGGGCAATTTGCCGCTCCAGGAACGGCCGGCAGGTTGCGGCCTCAGCCGGTGCGGGATCGCGGTTGTCCGGTGGGCGGCATTTCAGGATATTGGCGATATACACCTGCTCGCGGCGCAGGCCGATCGCCTGCAGCATCGGATTGAGCAGCTTGCCGGCGCGGCCGACGAAGGGCTCACCCTGCCGGTCTTCATCGGCGCCGGGCGCTTCACCAACCACCAGCCAGCGTGCCTGTCGGTCGCCGACCCCGAACACGGTCTGGCTACGGGTTGCGCATAGCCCGCAGGACTGGCACTGACGTACTTCGGCCTCCAGCGTGGACCAATCCAGCGTAGCAATGCGCGCCTCGCGACTGAGCGGGGCCGGGCGGGGCGCATCGTCATTCACATCCACATCCATGTCCATGTCCATGTCTACATCAATATCCAAGCACGGTTCCCAGTCTGCATCCAGGGGGGCAATGTCCCGATCCAGGGGGAGATCGGCAGCGACCGGATCAGGCGCTGCCGCTACCGGTTCCGGGACCGATGGCGGCAATACGGTATCGGTTGTTGGCGGCGCGGTTGCGGGCGTTTCCACCGCAGCGGCGGACAGCAAGCCGTCGCGCCGCGGCAGCCACAGGGGAATGCCCAGCTCGGCGAGGTACTGGCGGCGCCGCTGCGGATCGCTCATCGCGTGCCTCGATCGTGCCTACAGCAGTTGCGGGTGTGCCCGCTCGCTGGGTTGCAGCACCTTGTTGAGCGCGTTGACATAGGCCTTGGCCGAGGCAATGACGATGTCGGTATCGGCGCCCTGACCGTTGAAGATGCGCCCATCCTTGGCCACGCGCACCGTGACTTCGCCCTGCGAATCGGTGCCGCTGGTGATGTTGTTCACCGAGTACAGCAGCAGGTCGGTGCGGGTCTGCAACAGGCTCTCGATGGCCTTGAACGCCGCGTCTACCGGGCCACCGCCGCTGGCGGCGACGCGGTGTTCCTCGCCATCAACCAGCAGGGCCACCTCGGCATTGGGCGTCTCGCCGGTTTCCGAGCAGACGCGCAGATACAGCAG
>DAITNL010000014.1:0-3107 GCA_036834665.1 Candidatus Competibacteraceae bacterium
GTAGCCAGCAAATCCCGCAATGCCGTATCGGCCCCGCCGGCTAAAAAGGCACCGGTGCCGGCCGCCAGTGCTGGCAAGTCCGGACCGCCGCCGCGCAAGCGTGCGAGTCGTGCTCGTAGTAAGTCGGCGCCGACCACGCCTGCGGCACCTGCCCCCGCGTCAGCACCTGCCCCTGCGCCGCCGCGCACGTTCAATCCCTGGGACGCTCCAGCCTCGTCAGGTTTCAACCAGAAATGAATGCGAAATTTTCCCTTTGGTCACTGTTTCGCCGCCGGCCTGCTGTGACATCGCCGCCCTCCAGGCTTCTATCGCACGCGCGCTTTATTCGCACCGATGCGGTCGGCAAGGGGGATCTGTGGTTGTGCTCGCCACTGTGCCGGCTGGGCCGTTTGCCGGATAACGATTTGGCTTTTGATAATGACTCGGTATCCAGTCGCCACGCCGAGGTTTATCACCTGCCGGATGGAACCTTCCGGATTTGCGATCTGCGCTCCACCAACGGTACCTGGGTGAATGGCGAGCGGGTGCATGGCCATATTCTCAAGAACGGTGATGTGGTGGAGCTGGGCGAAGTGCGCCTGCATTTTCGGGTCAGCGAGGAGCCGGGCGCGTAAGGTATCGCGGGCGCGTGAGCCTGCATCGCCAGAAAGGAGCCAGTACCATGCCCCTGTATCGTGGTTTCAGGAAAGGTCCACCGGTTCCGCCGCCGCAGGAGTCGCCGCAGGAGCCGACGCGGCGCATTGTGCGCAGTGAGACTGCTGCACGTCCGGCGCCGGAGACACCACCGCCGGTGGCCGAGTATGCGAGTGGCAAGGTGTCCGGCGCGGCCCCGGCGCTGCTGGTCGGCTGGCTGGTGGTGATCGGCGGTCCGGGACGCGGCACGGTATTGCCGCTCGGCTATGGGGTGAATGATATCGGCCGCGGTCCTGGTGCGCGGGTGCGCCTGGATTTTGGTGATACGGCCATCGCTCTGGATAACCAGGCGGCGATCATCTACAGCATGCGCTCACGGCGTTTTTATCTGCAGTCGGTGGCAGCAGCGACCCTGCTGGGAGGGCATGCGGTGCGCGAATCGGTGGAACTGAACGGTGGCGAAACGCTGCAGTTCGGCGCGACCTGCCTGCGCTTTGTGCCGCTGTGCGGGCCGGCGTTTGACTGGAGTGATAACAGCCAAAGCTAGGAGAGGGATTGCGCATGGCAAACTGGCTGCATGAGGAAGGCATGGTCCAGGGCACGCGCGCGCGTCAGGAGGATGATTTTGGCGTGTTCGAGTTGCCGCCGGAGCTGGAGGCAGGCGAGCTGCTGCTGGTGCTGGCTGATGGCATGGGCGGTGCGCAGGGCGGGGCCCGTGCCAGCGCTCTCGCGGTGAGCGCCTTCATTGAGTCCTATGATGCGGTGGTGGCGGCGACCATTCCCGAGCGGCTGGAGCGGACCCTGCTGCAGGTTAATGCGCGGATGGCGCTGGAGACGGCCAGTGCGCCAGAAGAGCTGGACGGAATGGGCTGCACGCTGCTGGCGGTGGTGCTGACCGCGGAGGGGCTGTACTGGATCAGTGTCGGCGATTCACCCTTGTGGCTGTGGCGGCGTGGGCGCTTGCTGCGCCTGAACCAGGATCACGCCTATCGCACGGTGCTGGCGCAGCAGGTATCGAACGGTGAATTGAGTGCTGACGTGGCGGCCCGCCATCCGGCCCGCAACGCCCTGATCAGTGCTGTCACCGGTGAGGATCTGGAACTGATCGATCTGTCGCGGCGGGCCTTCGCTCTGCATTGCAACGATGGCATCCTGCTGGCCAGCGATGGCCTGCTGACGCTGAGCGAGCAGGAGATCACCAGGGTGCTGCGCGGCGCTTGGAGTAAGGGTTCAGCCTGCCAGGCGCTGCTGGCGGCGATCACCGCCCATGATCACCCGCATCAGGATAATGTGACCGTGTTATGGGCGCGGGCGGCGGTCGATCCGAACCTGCCCTTGTGGCGACGCTGGTGGCAGACTTTGCGCAGCATCTGAGCGGCTAGGCAATCCGTTCCAGCCAGGCCAGCAGATCGCCGGGTTGTTCCAGAAACCCATCGGCGGCCCACTCCCGGGGCCGATCCGCGTCACCCAGATAGCCAAAGCCCGCTACCAGCGTGATCATGCCGGCGCGCTTGCCTGCCTGCACATCACGTTCGGCATCACCGACATACAGCGACTGCGCCGGTGCCGCGCCCACTTGTGCGCAGGCATAAAGCAGCGGTTCCGGATCGGGCTTGCGCGTGCTCAAGGTATCGCCGCTGACCACGCATCCCGCTCGCGACCAGAGCCCCAGGGCCTGCAGCAGCGGCTCGGTTAGCCAGCCAGGCTTGTTGGTGACCACGCCCCAGGGAATGGCCGCCGCTTCCAGATGGGCGAGTACCTCGGCCATGCCCGGGAACAGCGCGGTTTTAACCGCGATCGCGTCCCGGTACAACTCCAGAAAGCGTGGATTGATCTCAAGGTAGAGCGGATCATCGGGATGCAGTCCGAATGCGGCCTTAAGCATGCCCGGCGAGCCGTGCGACACCGCTGGCCGCACCTGCTCGTAACGGGGTTTGGGTAGGTCGCGCTCCTCACTCAGTCGTAGCAGAGCCGCAGTCAGATCCGGCGCGGTATCCAGCAGAGTGCCATCCAGATCAAACAGCACGCAGGCCGGTGTCATACTCATGCCGTGCGATCCAGGTCCACATGGCAGCAGGTCATGTAATTGACCGTGACGCCCGGGCCCAGCCAGTAGCGGCGGCTAAGTGGGTTGTAGTGCAGACCGGTCAGATCCTGGATGCTCAAGCCGGCGGCGCGGGTCCAGCCATCCAGTTCCGAAGGCCGGATGAACTTGCGATAGTCGTGGGTGCCCTTGGGCAGCATGCGCAACAGGTATTCAGCGCCGATGACCACGAACAGGTAGGCCTTGGGATTGCGATTGATGGTGGAGAAGAACACCCGGCCACCGGGCTTGACCAGTTGCGCGCAGGCCTGAATGGTCGAGGCCGGGTCGGGGACATGTTCGAGCATTTCCATGCAGGTCACCACGTCGAAACCAGCCGGTTCGCGCGCGGCCAGTTCCTCGGCGGTGATGCGCTGGGAATCGAGGGGGG
>DAITNL010000014.1:3117-19535 GCA_036834665.1 Candidatus Competibacteraceae bacterium
GATTCGAGCTGGTGCAAGCGGGCCACCGCCAGTGGCGCTTCGCCCATGTCGATGCCCAGGACATCGGCGCCGCGCAGGGCCATGCTCTCGGCAAGAATGCCGCCACCGCAGCCGACATCGACTACGCGCTTGCCGGCCAGCGTGCCGGTATGGCGCTCGATGTAGTCCAGGCGCAGCGGGTTGATGTCGTGCAGGGGCTTGAACTCGCTGTCGGGATCCCACCAGCGGCTGGCGAGTTCCTCAAACTTGGCAATTTCCTGAAAATCCACATTAGGCTGGGCGGTCGTCATGGCCTGTTCACCGGAGGTCGGAAAGGGAAAGTGCGTCATAGCGCCATGGATTGGACTGATGGCGAGCGGGTTTTACGCCCGATGCGCCGCGGCAATGTTGTGCTGCCAGTGCCGGGCGCGCGCCAGGATTGCGGCCAGATCCAGGGTCGTGAGCTGGTGCTCGGCCAGGAGCCGCCGTCCGGCCACCCAGACATCGCTGACCTGCCGGCGGCTGGTGGCATAGATCAGCTGCGAGAGCGGCTGATAAACCGGCTCGGTCTCGGGGTGGCTGAGATCAAGGGCGACGATGTCGGCGGACTTGCCGATTTCCAGCGAACCGATCTCCTGCTCCAGACCCAGCGCCCGGGCGCTGTTAAGGGTCACCATGCGCAGGGCGTCAGCGGCTGGCAGTGCGGCGGCATCCCCGGCCACGCCCTTGCCAAGCAGGGTAGCGGTGCGCAGTTCGCCGAGCAGGTCCAGATCGTTGTTACTGGCGGCGCCATCGGTACCCAGGGCGACATTGACCCCGGCGGCGGCGAGGCGGGCCACTGGGCAAAAGCCGCTGGCCAGCTTGAGATTGGATTCCGGACAGTGAATGACATGGGCGCCGGCCCGCGCCAGGGATGCAATTTCGCTTGCTTCGAGCTGGGTCATGTGCACGGCCAGCAGGCGCGGCGACAGCAGGCCGAGCTGCTCCAGGCGAGCCAGCGGTCGGCAGCCGTGTTCCTGCTGGAAGCGCGCTACTTCGGCTGCGGTCTCGTGGACGTGGATGTGCACCGGGATGTCCAGATCCGCCGCCAGCTGGCCGATCCGTGCCAGTGTGCTTGCCGCAACCGTGTAGGGCGCGTGCGGGGCGAAGGCGCTGTGCAGCAGGGGTTCCTCGCGCAGGCGCTGGTGCAGATCCAGGCCCTTGCGCAGATAGTCGTCGAAGTCGTGGGCATAGCGGGTCGGGAAATCGACGGCGATCAGGCCGATGCAGGCACGCATGCCGGCCTCGCGGGCGACGGCGGCGGTGATCTCGGGAAAAAAGTACATGTCATTGAAGCAGGTGGTGCCACCGCGCAGCATTTCGGCCACGGCCAGACGGGTGCCATCGGCGACAAAGTCGGTATCGACCCAGCGCGCTTCCGCCGGCCAGATGTGGTCCTGTAGCCAGGTCAGCAGCGGCAGGTCGTCGGCCAGCCCGCGCAGCAGGCTCATGCTGGCGTGGGTGTGGGCATTGATCAGGCCGGGGATCAGCAGGTGCCGGTCCAGGTTCAGGTGCTCGGTGGCCTGATAGCGGGTGCCTGCCGTGCTCTGGGGCAGAAGGTCGAGGATGCGCCCCTTGTCGATGACCAGTGCGTAGTGTTCGAGGGTCTGGCCGTGCGGCTCGACCGGAATGATCCAGCGGGCGTTGAGCAGGGTATCGACGGGCTGCGGCATGCGCGGTTCTCCGGACGGTAGCGGCGGCATTATAGCTGCGGCCGGCTGGGGCGCAAAAAAAGCGCCCCGGCGAACCGGGGCGCTTTCAGCGATCAGAAATCGCCGTGGATTACTGGCTGATCACTTTCTCGCGGGCAGTCACGGTGATGACTACGCGACGGTTCAGCGCACGGCCAGCCGGGTTGTCCTTGCCGTTGGGCAGGGTGTTCGGGGCAACCGGATCAAGCTTGCCGCGGCTCTGGGTGGTGATCAGCGAGGCGGGAATGCCACGGGAGATCATGTACTGAGCGACGGAATCGGCGCGGCGCTGGCCGAGGCGATAGTTGTAGGCTTCGGTGCCCTTGCCGTCGGTGTGGCCAACGATCAGGATCGAGGACACCGAGGAGACCCGGCGCAGGTCGGCGGCCAGCTTGTCGAGCTTGGCGCGGCCCGCCGGCTTGATTTCGGCACGGTCGAAGTCGAAGTAGGCGTCGGCACCCAGCGACAGGGTCTCGACGACCGGCGCGGCCGGCGGCGGCTCAACGGCGGCGACGCCACCGCACTCCGGAATGTTCTTCGCGGCGGTCCAGAACGGGGTGCGGATGCAGTTGCCATAGGGGTCCTTGACGATCTTGTCATAGGGATCCACGGCATAGATGCAGCCATACTTGTTGGCGGCTTGCGCCGGCAGGGCGGCGAACAGCACCATCGAAGCAGCCAGGCCCAGGCTGAGTTTCTGCAGGTTTACTTTCATCGGTATACTCTCCCAAATAGGCACTCAAAATTCTGTGCACTTCACGCCAAGAACTGCGGGTTGCGGGGACCGGGGTTGACTCAACCGCGATCATCCATCAAACCAGTATGCCCAAGTTATAACCGCTGCACGCGGCAAACCCAAGGGCCTTGATGTGCAATGATACAACGTTGTGTCAGAATTGCAAAAAATGTTGTGCCAGCAATAAATGCCGTCATTTTGCGCGCTATCTTGCCATTTTGGCAAGGGAATTTTGTGCTGAAAGGCGCTAAAAGCTACTGTCGTCAGCGTACAACAGATGCCGGTTAATCAGGAAATTTTATGCTGATCCGGTCCCTTTCCATGGATTTCACCACAACCGGAGTCCTGATGTCCCTCCCTCACGATCAGGTGCGCGCCGTGCGCTGGCACGATGATGCGCTGGAACTGCTGGATCAGCGCTTGCTGCCGGCTGAGCAGCAGTATAGGCGCGTGCAGAGCGCGGCGGCTGTGGCCGAGGCCATTCGTGCCATGGCGGTGCGCGGCGCCCCTGCGATTGGTGTCGCGGCGGCCTATGGTGTGGTGCTGGCGGCGGCGGCACGCTGGATAGAGAGTCCCGGGCAGTGGCGGGCGCGCATCTCGACCGATCTGGCGCTGCTGGCGGCGGCGCGCCCGACTGCGGTCAATCTGTGCTGGGCGCTGCGGCGCATGGAGCGGGTGATGGCCGAAATCAGCGGGGATCCGCGCCCGCGGCTGCTGGCCGAGGCGGTGGCGATCCACGAGGAGGATATCGCTGCCAATCGGCGCATGGGCGCGCTGGGCGCGGCGCTGCTGGATACGCGCGGTGCGGTGCTGACCCATTGCAACACCGGTTCGCTGGCCACCGGCGGCTATGGCACGGCGCTGGGCGTGATTCGCGCCGCTTATGCAGCGGGGCGGGTGGAGCGGGTCTATGCCGATGAAACCCGGCCCTGGCTGCAGGGCGCACGCCTGACAGCCTGGGAGCTGGTGCAGGATGGCATTCCGGTGACGCTGCTGGCTGATGGCGCGGCGGCGGCGCTGCTGCGCGGCGGCTCGATTACCTGGGTGCTGGTTGGGGCCGACCGGATCGCTGCCAATGGCGATGTGGCCAACAAGATCGGCACCTATCATCTGGCCCTGGCGGCGCGCTATCACCGGGTGAGATTCATGGTGGTGGCACCGGTTTCGACCGTGGACCTGAGCCTGCCCTGTGGTGCCGACATTCCCATCGAACAGCGCGCCGCCGAGGAACTGCTGATGCTCGGTGGGCAACCGATCGCTGCTGCCGGGGCCGGGGTGTGGAATCCATCGTTTGACGTGACCCCGGCGGAACTGGTGGACGCGCTGGTGACCGAGCGCGGCGTAGTGTGGGCACCGGATACGGAAAAAATGGCGCGGCTGATGGCCGATAGCACTGAGCTGGCCGGACGGGGCGCCGACTGATCCCGGGGCTGGCTGTGTTAGAATTGGCGATCCTATCGCCGCCCGGATGGCGGTTCTGGTTGAAGGAAAAAGGTTCCGCATGACTGAAATCGCCAAAGAAATCCTGCCGGTCAATCTCGAAGACGAAATGCGCCAGTCCTACCTCGATTACGCGATGAGCGTGATCGTCGGGCGGGCTCTGCCGGATGTGCGTGACGGCCTCAAGCCGGTGCACCGGCGCGTGCTGTTTGCCATGAGCGAGCTGGGCAACGACTGGAACCGGCCCTATAAAAAATCGGCGCGCGTGGTGGGCGACGTAATCGGTAAATATCACCCGCATGGTGATACCGCGGTCTATGACACCATCGTGCGCATGGCGCAGCCTTTCTCGCTGCGCTACCTGCTGGTCGATGGCCAGGGCAACTTTGGCAGCATCGACGGCGATGCACCGGCGGCGATGCGCTATACCGAAGTGCGCATGTCCCGCCTTGCCCACGAACTGCTCGCCGACATCGACAAGGAAACCGTTGATTTCGTCCCCAATTATGACGAGTCGGAACACGAACCGGCGGTCTTTCCCACCCGGCTGCCCAATCTGCTGGTCAACGGTTCCTCGGGCATTGCCGTGGGCATGGCCACCAACATCCCGCCGCACAATCTGGGCGAGGTGGTCGATGCCTGTGTAGCGCTGATCGACAATCCGGCGCTGAACATCGCCGATCTGATGACTTATGTCCCGGGGCCGGATTTTCCCACTGCCGCGCTGATCAACGGTGCCCGCGGCATCCGCGAAGCCTACGAGACGGGCCGCGGCCGGGTGCAGATGCGTGCCCGCACCGAGATTGAAACCGACGAGCTGCGTAATCGTCAGGCGATCATCGTCACCGAGCTGCCCTATCAGGTGAATAAGGCCCGGCTGATCGAGAAAATCGCCGAGCTGGTCAAGGACAAGAAGATCGAGGGTATCTCCGAACTGCGCGATGAATCCGACAAGGACGGCTTGCGCATCTACATTGAATTACGCCGCAACGAGAGCCCCGAAGTCGTACTCAACAACCTGTTCCTGCATACCGCGCTGCAGTGTGTATTTGGCGTCAACATGGTCGCCCTGGTCGACGGCCAGCCGCGTCTGCTCAATCTCAAGCAGATGCTGGAGGCCTTCCTGGCCCATCGCCGCGAGGTGGTGGTGCGACGCACCGTATTCGACCTGCGTAAGGCCCGCGAACGCGCCCACATCGTCGAAGGGCTGGCGGTGGCGCTGGCTAATCTGGATCCGCTGATTGCCCTGATTCGCGCGGCCGTTGATCCGACCGCAGCCCGCATGGCGTTGCTGGAGCGGGCGTGGAATCCCGGGCTGGTGATGGATTTTCTGGCGCGTGCCGGAGCCGGCGCCTCGCGGCCCGAGGATCTGGCGGCGGAATTTGGTCTTGGCGCGGACGGATACCGGCTGTCGCCGACCCAGGCGCAGGCGATCCTGGATTTGCGCCTGCATCGGCTGACCGGGCTGGAGCAGCAGAAACTGCTCGACGAATACCAGGATCTGCTGGATCGCATCGCCGATTATCTGGAGATTCTCACCGTGCCGGAGCGGCTGACTGCGGTTATCCGCGCCGAACTGCTGGACCTGCGCACCCAGTATGGCGATGCCCGCCGCACCGTGATCCTGCCCGGCGAGCAGAATTTCAATCTCGAAGACCTGATCAACGAAGAGGCGATGGTGGTGACCCTGTCGCACGCCGGCTATGTCAAGGCGCAGCCGCTGTCGCTGTACCGGGCGCAGCGCCGTGGCGGCCGGGGTCGGGCGGCGACCACGGTCAAGGAAGAGGATTTCGTCGATAAGCTGTTCATCGCCAGCACCCACGACACGCTGCTGTGCTTTTCCAATCGCGGTCAGGTGTACTGGAAGAAGGTTTACGAACTGCCCCAGGCCGGGCGCACGGCGCGTGGCCGGCCAATCGTCAATCTGCTGCCGCTGCAGGACGGTGAGCGCATCAACGCCGTACTGTCGGTGCGTGAATTCGATGATGACCATTATGTGTTTTTCGCCACCGCCAACGGCACGGTCAAGAAGACTCCGCTGTCCGATTATTCACGGCCCCGCACCAGCGGCATCATCGCCATTGATCTGCGCGACGGCGATCAACTGGTGGACGTGGCGCTGACGCATGGCCAGTGCGATGTGATGCTGTTCACCGATGCCGGCAAGGCCCTGCGCTTCGCCGAGACCGAAGTGCGCATCACGGGCCGCTCGGCCTGCGGCGTGCGCGGCGTTCGCCTGGAGCCGGGGCAAGAGGTGATTGCCCTGATCGTGGTCGGCGAAGGCACGGTGCTGACCGCGACCGAGAATGGCTACGGCAAGCGCACGCCGGTCGCGGACTATCCGCGCAGGGGCCGCGGTGGCCAGGGTGTGATTTCCATCCAGACCACCGAACGCAACGGTCGGGTTGTCGGCGCGGTGCAGGTGGAGGAGGACTACGACATCATGCTGATCACCGATGGCGGCACCCTGGTGCGCACGCCGGTCGAAGGCATCTCGGTCGTAGGTCGCAACACCCAGGGCGTGACCCTGATTCGCCTGCAGGGCAGCGAGAAACTGACCGGTATTGAAAAAATCGAAAGCATCAATGAAGCGGAGAGCAATGGCGATCTGCCGGTGGACGACGTGATCGATGATGACGATGCCACTCTGGACGATAACGGTGATGAGGACCAGGCATGAGCGAGGCGGACAGCCTGCAGGCGCTGCGTGAACGGATCGATGCGCTCGACCGGCAAATTCAGACGCTGATCTCCGACCGGGCGCGTTGCGCGCAGCAGGTCGGGGCGATCAAGCAGGCCGCGGGCGTGACGGGCAATTTCTACCGGGCCGAGCGCGAGGCCCAGGTGCTGCGCCGGGTGATCGAAACCAATCCGGGGCCGCTGAGCAGCGAGGAAATGGCCCGGCTGTTTCGCGAGATCATGTCGGCCTGCCTGGCGCTGGAAGAACCGCTGAAAATCGCCTTTCTCGGTCCCGAAGGCACCTTTACGCAAGCGGCGGCGCTGAAGCATTTCGGGCAATCCATCCACAGCATTCCGCTGCGGGCGATCGACGAGGTCTTTCGCGAGGTTGAGGCCGGGTCCGCGGATTACGGCGTAGTGCCGGTGGAGAACTCTACCGAAGGCGTGGTCAATCACACCCTCGACATGTTTCTGCAATCGCCGCTGCGTATTTGTGGCGAGGTGCAGATGCGCATCAATCACCACCTGATCACCCGGGCTACGGAATTGAGCGCCATTCGCCGGATCTATTCGCACCGGCAATCCCTGGCACAATGCCGCGAGTGGCTGGATGGCAATGTGCCACGTATTGAGCAGATTGAAGTCGGCAGCAACGGTGAAGCGGCCCAGCGCGTGCGAGAGGAACCCGACGCCGCGGCCATTGCCGGACAGTGCGCTGCGGATATCTATCAATTGCCGACTCTGGTGCGCAATATCGAAGACGAACCGAATAACACCACCCGGTTCCTGATCATTGGCACCCAGCCGATTCCCCCGTCGGGCGATGATAAGACCGCGCTGCTGGTTGCGTCGCTCAACCGCCCGGGTGCGCTGTTTAACCTGCTGGAACCGCTGGCGCGCAATAACGTCAGCATGAACCGGATTGAATCACGGCCCTCGCGGCGCGGCATGTGGGATTACGTCTTTTTCATTGATCTGGACGGTCATGCGCAGGATGAGCCGGTGGCAAAAGCACTCAGCGAATTGCGCGAGCAGGCCAGTCTGTTCCGGGTGCTGGGTTCGTACCCAAAAGGCGTGTTGTGATGGACGCTCGTAAAGGCCGCCATGGAAAACAGGGCTGGAACGCTACTTTCCCGCCTTCTCCCCATCTTTCCTGCCAATCGCTTATGCCGACGGAGCCGCATGTCCTATGACCTGTGATCTTGATGTTCTCAGCCTCGCCGCGCCCGGTGTGCGCAGCCTGCATCCCTATCAGCCCGGCAAGCCGGAGAGCGAGTTGCGCCGCGAATATGGCCTGCGCGATATCGTCAAGCTGGCGTCCAACGAGAATCCGCTGGGGCCGAGTCCGAAGGCGCTGGCGGCGGTGCAGGCGGCACTGGCGGATCTGGCCCGCTACCCGGATGGCAATGGTTTCGAACTGAAGACCGCGCTGGCGACGCGCCTGGGCGTGTCGATGCCGGCACTGACCCTGGGCAATGGCTCCAATGACGTTCTGGAACTGGTGGCGCGGGCCTTTCTGACCCCCGAGCACGAAGCCGTATTTGCCGCCCATGCCTTCGCGGTGTACCCGATCGTCACCCAGGCAGTGGGCGCGACCGCCCGCATCGCCCCGGCCAATCCACCGGATCACGCCATGGCCTATGGCCACGATCCGGCGACGCTGCTGGACCGAATCAACGATCGCACCCGTGTGCTGTTCATCGCCAATCCCAATAATCCTACCGGCACCTGGCTGAACAGCGCCGAGCTGGAAGCGCTGCTGGCGGCGGTGCCGGAGCGGGTGATCGTGGTGGTCGATGAGGCCTATGGCGAATACGTCGATGCAACCGACGATTGTCCCGATGCCCTGCGCTGGCTGGAGCGTTTCCCCAATCTGGTGGTGACGCGCACCTTCTCCAAGGTCTATGGACTGGCCGGCCTGCGCGTCGGTTATGCCGTATCCCATCCGGCGGTCGCCGATGTACTCAACCGGGTGCGCCAGCCGTTTAACGTCAACAGTCTGGCGCTGGTGGCGGCGACGGCGGCGCTGGAGGATAGCGAACACCTGGCACGCAGCCAGAGGCTGAACAGGGCCGGGATGCAGCAATTACAGGACGCCTGCCGCGCATGGGGATTGCGCTGGTTGCCGTCGGTGGGCAATTTCCTGTGCATCGATATGCAGCGACCGGGCCGCGAAGTGTTCCTGGAACTGCTCAAGCGCGGTGTGATCACCCGGCCGGTGGATAACTACGGCCTGCCCAATTTCCTGCGCATCAGCATCGGCAGCGCGGCGGAAAATGCCCGCTGCATCGATGCCTTGAACGGCGTGCTAAGGGCCTGACGCGGCTATGGCGCACCCCTTGATTCAACGGCTGTGCATCATCGGCGTCGGCCTGATCGGCGGTTCGCTGGCGCGGGCCCTGCGTGAAGCGGGCGAGGTCGGCGAGGTGATCGGCTGTGGGCGCGGCGAGGACAACCTGCGCGCCGCCATGCGCCTGGGGGTGATCGATCGCTACGCGACCGATCCGGCCTGTGCCGTGCGCGATGCTGACGTGGTGGTGGTGGCGGTGCCGCTGGGCGCGATGGCGGCCGTGCTGCGCAGCATTGTCCCGCATCTGGCGGCCGGGGCGATCCTCACCGACGTCGGCAGCGCCAAGGGCAGCGTAGTGGCCGATATCGAGCGGATCTACGGCCAGATCCCGCCGCATTTCGTGCCCGGTCATCCAATCGCCGGCACCGAACAAAGCGGCGTGGAAGCCTCCTTTGCCACGCTGTTCCAGCGTCGGCGGGTGATCCTGACGCCGCTGGCCGAGACTGCCGCCGCCGCGCATCAGCTCATCCGGCGCATGTGGGAGCTGACCGGCGCCGAAGTGGTCGATATGGGGGTGCGCCATCATGACGCGGTGCTGGCCGCGACCAGTCACCTGCCGCACATGCTGGCCTATACCCTGGTCGATACCCTGGCGCGTCTCGATGACCGGGCTGAAGTCTTCCGCTATGCCGCTGGCGGCTTCCGCGACTTCACCCGCATTGCCTCCAGCGACCCGGTCATGTGGCATGACATCTGTGTCGCCAACCGCGAGCAGTTGCTGGAGATGATCGCCCTGTTCAGTGCCGATCTGGCGCAACTGGCCGAGGCGATCCGCAGCGATGATCGCGCCGCGATCCTGGCCACCTTCCAGCGGGCCAAGCGCGCCCGCGACAACCTGTACCTGGATTGATCGAATCTTCCCATGAGCACACTGAGCTTCGTCGTCGAACCCGGCGGTGCCCTGCGCGGCCGCGTCCGGGTGCCGGGCGACAAATCCATTTCCCATCGCGCCATCATGCTGGGCGCGCTGGCCGAGGGCCGCACCGCGATCAGCGGTTTCCTGGAAGGCGAGGATTGCCTGGCCACGTTGCAGGCGTTTCGCGCCATGGGGGTCGCGATTGAGGGGCCGGAGGCGGGCCGGGTCACGGTACAGGGCGTTGGCCTGCACGGTTTGTGCCCACCGTCCGCGCCGCTGGATATGGGCAATTCCGGCACCTCGATGCGCCTGATGAGCGGTCTGCTCGCCGGACAGGCCTTTGATACGATTCTGACCGGTGACGCCTCGTTGACGCGCCGGCCGATGCGCCGGGTCACCGAGCCGCTAGCGCTGATGGGCGCGCGCATCGACGCCAGTCCTGGCGGTACCGCGCCGCTGCGCATACACGGAAATCAGACGCTGCGTGGCATCGACTATGTGCTGCCGATGGCCAGCGCTCAGGTCAAATCCTGCCTGCTATTGGCCGGGCTGTATGCCGAGGGCGTGACCGCAGTGACCGAGCCGGCGCCAACCCGCGATCACACTGAGCGCATGCTGGAAGGCTTTGGCTATCCGCTGCAGCGCCTTGGCGAAGGCCGCGTTGCCGTGCAGGGCGGTGGCACGCTGACCGGCACCGTGATCGACGTGCCGGCCGATATTTCCTCAGCGGCCTTTTTCCTGGTCGGTGCCAGCATTGCGCCGGGCTCCGATCTGCTGCTGGAGCATGTCGGCATCAATCCGACCCGTACCGGGGTGATCGATATCCTGCGGCTGATGGGCGCGGATATCGAGATTCAACATCCCCGTCTGGCCGGTGGCGAGCCGGTAGCCGATCTGCGCGTGCGCCATGCGCCGCTGCGTGGCATCCGCATCCCTGAGCAACTGGTGCCGTTGGCGATCGACGAATTTCCAGCCTTATTCATTGCCGCTGCCGTGGCCGAAGGCGTGACTGTGCTGACCGGCGCGGCTGAGCTGCGGGTTAAGGAAAGTGACCGCATTCAGGTGATGGCCGATGGCCTGATGGCGCTGGGTGTTGCTGCCGGGCCGACTTCCGATGGCATTGTGATCCAGGGCGGTGCGCTGGCCGCAGGTGCGGTGCATAGCCACGGCGATCACCGCATCGCCATGAGCTTTGCCATGGCCGCATTGCGCGCCGGTGGCGTGATTGCCATTGACGATTGCGCCAACGTCAACACCTCGTTCCCCGATTTCGTGGCCCTGGCGCGCGGCACCGGATTGCGCATCGTGGAGACAGCGGCATGAGAAATCCGGTGCCGGTGATCACCGTCGATGGGCCAAGCGGTGTCGGCAAGGGCACGCTGTGCCAATGGCTGGCGCTGCGGCTGGGCTGGCACTTGCTAGATAGCGGCGCTTTGTACCGGCTGACCGCGCTGGCGGCTTTGCACCGTGGTCTGGCGCTGACTGATGAGGCAGCGGTAGCAGCGGTGGCAGCGGCTCTGGATGTGGCGTTTCTGCCCGGTGTTGATGAGATGCGCATCCTGCTCGATGGTGCCGAGGTCGGCGCCGTGCTGCGTAGCGAAACCACCGGCGATGCCGCCTCGCGGGTCGCGGTGTTGCCGGCGGTGCGCGCGGCGCTGTTGCAGCGGCAGCGCGATTTTCGCCGTCCGCCCGGCCTGATCGCCGATGGCCGCGATATGGGCACGGTGGTTTTTCCGGAGGCCGGGTTGAAGCTGTTCCTCACCGCCAGCGCTGCCGAGCGGGCGCAGCGGCGATATAAGCAGTTGATTGAAAAAGGCATGGATGCTAACCTTGCCGGCCTTGCGGAGGAGATCGCCGCGCGGGATGCCCGCGATGCTCAGCGTACCGTGGCACCGCTGCGGCCCGCAGCCGATGCCGAGCTGCTTGATACCACCGGCATGCCGATTGCGAGGGTGTGCGACTGGGCGCTGACGCTGGCTGCCCGGCGCTTGTCAATACCGGTAATTCCCTAGGGATTCAGTCTTTACGCCGGCAGTGTCCATGACTACGCTTGTTCGGCAAGCGCTTTTTGGATTGAAGCGGTTTTTCGTGAGCGTCGGGACTGGGCGCTCTGGGCGCAAGCCCTGAAGGCTCCTGTTGCAACGGGAGCGCAGTCGCCAAAGCCGGTTCGGGGAGCATCCCCGGACCTCATTGCCAAGCCAACCCGTGGCGGTCCGTGCCGCCGGTTTTTTGAGCCAATAACCCATGACCGAAAGTTTTGCCGAACTGTTTGAACAGAGTCTCGCCGATAAGCAGATGCAACCTGGTTCCATCGTCCTGGGCCGGGTGGTGGAAATCCGCGCGGATGCCGTGGTGGTCAATGCCGGTCTGAAATCGGAAGGGCTGATTCCGCTCGAACAGTTTTATAACGAGGACGGCGTGCTCGAAGTGCAGGTCGGGGACGAAGTCGAAGTCGCCCTGGATGCCCTGGAGGACGGCTTTGGCGAAACCCGCCTATCCCGCGAGAAGGCCAAGCGCGCGCGCATCTGGAGTTCCCTGGAAAAGGCTTTCGAAGGCGAGGAAATCGTCAAGGGCCTGATCAGCGGCAAGGTAAAGGGCGGTTTCACTGTCGACATCGGCGAGATCCGCGCGTTCCTGCCCGGTTCCCTGGTGGATGTCCGGCCGGTGCGCGATGCCGGCTACCTGGAAGGCAAGGAACTCGAATTCAAGGTCATCAAGCTCGACCGCCGGCGCAACAACGTGGTGGTGTCGCGTCGGGCCGTGGTTGAGCAGGAATACAGCGCCGAGCGTGAAGCCCTGCTGCAGAACCTGCAGGAAGGCCAGGTGGTGGAGGGCGTGGTCAAGAACCTCACCGACTACGGCGCATTCCTGGATCTGGGCGGCATCGATGGCCTGCTGCACATCACCGACATGGCCTGGCGGCGGGTCAAGCACCCCTCCGAAGTGGTGGCGGTGGGCGACAATATCCGCGTCAAGGTGCTCAAGTTCGACCGTGAGCGCAACCGCGTTTCCCTGGGCCTCAAGCAGCTCGGTGACGATCCGTGGATCGCTCTGGCGCGCCGCTACCCGGTTGGTACCCGGGTGTTCGGCAAGGTGACCAATATCGCCGACTATGGCTGCTTCGTCGAGATCGAAGAGGGCGTCGAGGGTCTGGTGCACGTCTCCGAGATGGACTGGACCAACAAAAACGTCAACCCGAACAAGGTCGTGGCCCTGGGCGATGAAGTCGAGGTCATGGTACTCGACATCGATGAGGACCGTCGCCGCATCTCGCTGGGCATGAAGCAGTGCCAGCAGAATCCCTGGGACGAGTTCGATCAGAACCATGCCAAGGGCGATCGCGTCGCCGGCAAGATCAAATCGATCACCGATTTTGGTATCTTCATCGGCTTGGATGGCGGCATCGACGGCCTGGTGCATCTGTCCGACATTTCCTGGAACGTGCCTGGCGAAGAAGCAGTGCGCCAGTACAAGAAGAGCCAGGAAGTCGAGGCGGTGGTGCTGGCAGTCGATCCCGAGCGTGAGCGCATCTCGCTGGGCATCAAGCAGCTCGACAAGGATCCCTTCTCCAACTTCGTTGCCGATCATCCCAAGGGCAGCATCGTCAAGGGACGCATTCTGTCGGTTGACGCCAAGGGTGCCGTGGTTGACCTCGGCAGTGGTGTCGAAGGTACGCTGCGTGCCTCTGAACTGTCCCGCGAGCGGATCGAGGATGCCCGTTCGATACTGAAGGAAGGTGAGGACATCGAAGCCAAGTTCATCGGCGTCGATCGCAAGAACCGGACCATTTCCCTGTCCATCAAAGCCAAGGACATGGCTGAGGAAGCGGAAGTGCTGCAGGATTACAGCCGTAAATCCAGCAGCGGCGCGACCCTGGGGGATATCTTCAAGGAGCAGATGGGCGCCCAGGACGACTGATAAACCGGACAAGGGGGTTGCCACCGTGCATCCCTCTGTCGCCGCGGCAATCGTCTGGTCGGTTGCCGCTTATTTTTTCAGTGGATGCGCGAGCGGGCAGGGCGCGGTGTGTGATAGCGCTGCCCGCGTTTTTCTGGGGAAAGCCTCATGACGAAATCGGAGTTGATCGAAATTCTGGCGCGCAAGCGCAGCGATATTCCCTACCGGGATGTGGAGCAGGCGGTCAAGACCATGCTGGAGCAGATGAGCGAATCACTCGCCAATGGTGAGCGGATCGAAATCCGGGGCTTTGGCAGTTTCTCGCTGCATTTTCGGCCGCCACGCGTGGGGCGCAATCCCAAGACCGGCGATGCCGTATCCCTGGATGGCAAATATGTGCCGCACTTCAAGCCGGGCAAGGAACTGCGCGAGCGGGTCAATGATTACTACCAGAACGGTAGCGGTGAATTGCGGTAGGATAGAAAGCCGTCCCGCGCGGGCGGTCAGCCGTCGATGCAGAAAAACCCACCCGCGTTGCCGTGGGTTTTTTTTGGACGCTCGAACGGGAGCGCTGCAGGAAGGCATTGAACGGACACGCTGAAGCCCACAAAATTCCACAGTTGCAAACGCGCAAGCCGCCTAGGGCTGCTTGGGTTCCGAATCGTTCTGGCAGGGGAAATCGATGTCCTGGATCAAGTTCGTGCTGATCGCTGTCATTCTACTGGTCGTGTTGGTGCTGGGCGTGGAGTTTTCCACCCTGCACGCCGACTCGGTGACCGTCAATTATATGCTGGGCACTGCGACGCTTCCGCTGTCACTGGTGGTGGTGTGTGCGTTTGCTGCGGGCGCTGGGGTGGCGGCATTAATCGGTGCCTTTGTGGTTTTGCCGCTGCGCTGGCAGGTCGCGCGGCTGCGGCAGATGCTGTCCAGCAAGGAGCAGGATCTGAATCTGCTGCTGCGCAAGACTGGCCGGGAGGTCCGTTGAAGCGCCGCGTCTGTTGCCTGCGCTGCCCGTGCCCATGATGGAGCTTTTGTGGCTGCTGCTGCCGGTGGCCGCGGCTTCTGGCTGGTGGATAGCCCGGCGCGAGTATGCGCGCCGTGATGGTGCGGTCGTTAGTAATGCCGATTATTTCAAGGGGCTGAATTACCTGATCGATGAGAGACCCGATCAGGCGATCGAAGTGTTCACCCGAATGGCCGATGTGGATCGGGATACCGCCGAGATCCATCTGGCGCTCGGCAATCTGTTCCGGCGCCGGGGTGAGGTCGACCGGGCGATTCACATCCACGGCAGTCTGATCGATCGCACTCATCTGACCGCCGAACAGCGGCGCCGGGCGATGCTGGAACTGGGTGAGGATTACCTGCGTGCCGGTCTGTTCGATCGGGCCGAAACCCTGTTTCAGGAGCTGGTCGAGCAACCGGATCACACGGCGGTTGCTCTGTCGCGACTGATCTACATTTTTCAGCAGGAGAAGGACTGGCGGCAGGCGATTGCCTATTGTGATCGTCTGGAGCGAATCGGTGGCCTGTCTCGCCGCCGCGAGACCGCCCATTACTGCTGTGAACTGGCCGAGGAGGCGAGTCAGCGCCAGGATGAGGCCAGCGCCCAGGCGAGTCTGCAGGAGGCGCTGAGCCGCGATCCCGGCTGTGCCCGAGCCAGCCTGTTGCAAGGCCGCCTGGCGATGCGCGCGGGCGATTACCCAGCTGCAATGACCGCATTGCAGGCGGTGGAGTGGCAGGATCGCGGCTTTTTCCCGGAAGCGATTGCCCCGCTGAGCCAATGCTATGGCGCGCTTGGGCGACTGGATGAGTGGCTGGTTTATCTGCGCGCGGCGCATAGCCAGGATCATAGCGGGCGGGTGACGGATGCGGTGGCGGAATGGCTGCTCAAGCTGGAAGGTGAGGACGCAGCGCTGCGGTTTCTTGAATGTGAACTGCGTGACTATCCGACCCTGCTGGGTTTGCGCCGCTTGGTGGAGATCAAGCTAGGCCATGGTCGGGGTGCCGAGTATGCGGACCTGCGCGCTCTGCACTGCATCAGCACGCAGTTACTTAACAGCGCCGCGCGCTATCGTTGTGCGCACTGCGGTTTCGTCGTCAAAACCCTGCGCTGGTGTTGCCCCAGTTGCCAGCAGTGGAACACCATCAAGCCCATTCCTGATCTGGTGATGAAATCAGGCTGATTTGCGGCGCTCGATGGTTATACGCCTGAGTTATACGCCTGTACCAATAGGTGCGTTCTTTTTTGTTGCATTTGTCTTCCATTGCTCTAGGGTTATAAACAGTGTCGGTTGGTGCCCGCCGGCATTTGAACCCTCTTGATGCCCTAAGTGGAGGAAAAACAATGCGGTTTTCAAAATTGTTCACCGGGTTGGCCTTAGCGCTGTTTTCGATGCTGACCTTTGCCCAAGCGGTCGATATCAACACCGCGAGCGCTGAGCAACTGGATAAGTCTCTCAAAGGGGTCGGCCCCAAGAAGGCCGAAGATATCGTCAAATACCGCGAAGCGAACGGCCCCTTTAAATCCCTGGATGATCTGGCTAAGGTACCGGGCATCAAGCAAAAGGCCCTGGAAAAACTGCTGGCAGAAAATAAGGGCGTGTTGACGGTTGGCGCGACAGCACCGGCCACACCGGCCACACCGGCAGCACCGGCAGCACCGGCAGTTCCTGCGATGCCTGCTGTACCGGCCACACCGGCAGCACCGGCAGTTCCTGCGATGCCTGCTGTACCGGCCACACCGGCAGC
>DAITNL010000014.1:19635-29427 GCA_036834665.1 Candidatus Competibacteraceae bacterium
ACCGGCAGTACCGGCAGTTCCCGCAATGCCGCCCAAGTCATAATCACGCATTTACCACACAATTCGGGATCCTGGAGCATCACATGGCCGTCCACCGGGCGGCCAACGTCTTTATAATGGTCCGCCTTCGGCGATTGCCGCGCCGCCAATCGGAACCGTATCCATGTTTCGTCCCCTGGAGTTGTTTATCGGCCTGCGCTACACCCGCGCTAAGCGCCGCAATCACTTCATCTCTTTTATTTCCCTGACTTCGATGCTCGGTATTGCCCTTGGCATCACTGCCCTGATCACCGTGCTTTCGGTGATGAACGGCTTTCAACAGGAACTGCGTGGTCGCATCCTGTCGATGACCGCCCATGCCACGATCAGCCGCTGGAATGGTTTGGTCGACGACTGGCAGGGTTTGCGTAATCAGGCCCAGCGCAGCAGTCCCGAGGTACTCGGTGGCGCGCCTTACATTCGTGGTGAGGCCATGCTCAACCACGCCTCGCTGGTCAGTGGCGCGCTGCTGCAGGGTATCCTGCCAGCCGAGGAAAAACAGGTCTCGCATATTGGCGACAAGATGGTGCACGGCACGCTTGATGACCTGCGCCCCGGTGCTTTCGGCATCATCCTTGGCAAGGCGCTGGCGAACGCGCTTGGCGTCAACATGGGTGACAAGGTGACGGTGATCACGCCGCAGGCCAACATCACGGCGGCGGGCATCCTGCCACGGCTGAAACGCTTCGACGTGGTCGGCATTTTCGATGCTGGCATGTACGAATACGACCGGGGGCTGGCGCTGATCCATGTCGCCGACGCCGGCAAACTGTTTCAACTGCCCGATGGCGCGGTCAGCGGCGTGCGCCTGAAACTGCGCGATCTGTTCCAGGCGCCGCGTCTGGCGGCTGCGCTATCCGAGCAACTGCCGGATGGCTATCTGGCACGCGACTGGACCCAGGATCACGCCAGTTTCTTCCGCGCGGTGCAGATCGAAAAAACCGCGATGTTCGTGATCCTGACCCTGATCGTGGCAGTAGCGGCCTTTAACATCGTCTCGGCGCTGGTGATGGTGGTAACCGACAAGCAGTCCGATATCGCCATTCTGCGCACCCTGGGTGCGACCCCGCGCAGCATCATGGGCATTTTCATCGTGCAGGGCATCACGATCGGTCTGGTTGGAACCCTGCTTGGCTTGATCGGCGGCGTTTCCCTGGCCAAGAATGTTGGCGTGGTGGTGCCGTTTATCGAACGGGTCTTTGGCATCAAGTTCCTGGCGCCCGATGTATACCTGATCAGCGATCTGCCCTCGCAGGTGCAGTGGGGCGATGTGTCCACCATCGGTCTGGTCGCTTTCGGACTGGCCGCGCTGGCCACTCTCTATCCGGCTTGGCGGGCGGCGCGCACCCAGCCGGCCGAGGCGCTGCGCTATGAATGAGAATGGAAAAATGCCGATGAGCGATACCAACGTGGTGCTGGAATGCCGGCAACTGGCCAAGAGTTTTCGCGAGGGCAGTGCCCGTCTGGACGTGCTGCGCAGCATCGATTTCCAAGTGCTGCGCGGTCAGCGGCTGGCGATTATCGGCAGTTCCGGTTCGGGCAAGAGCACGCTGTTGCACCTGCTCGGCGGCCTGGATACGCCCAGCGCCGGTGCAGTGTGGGTAGCGGGACAGGAGCTGAGTCGCCTGAACGATGCCGGCCGCGGGCGGCTGCGTAATCGCTGCCTGGGCTTCATCTACCAGTTTCATCACCTGCTGCCTGAGTTCACCGCGCTGGAGAATGTGGCCATGCCACTGCTGATTCGCGGTGAACCACCGGCCCAGGCAGCGGCGCGGGCGGCGGAATTGCTGGACCGGGTTGGTCTGGGCCAGCGCCTGACCCACAAGCCCGGCGAACTGTCCGGCGGCGAACGGCAGCGGGCGGCGGTGGCACGAGCCTTGATCACTAGACCGGCCTGCGTGCTAGCCGATGAACCAACCGGCAATCTCGACCGGCATAGCGCCGGGCAGGTGTTCGCACTGATGCTGGAGTTGAACCGGGATCTGGGCACCAGCTTCGTGGTGGTCACCCATGATGCCGAACTGGCGGCGCGCATGGATGCAATCTGGCGTCTGGACGACGGATTGCTGGTGGCCGCGCGCCAGTAGATCGACGGGCCGTAGCGATGCGCCGGGGTGTGCTGGCCGTTCTGATCGGTATTCTGGCCTTGCAGATGCTGCCAGAGCTGCCGATGCGGGCCTGGGCGCTGGCACTGCCGCTGGTGTTGCTGCTGCTGCCGTGGTCAGGACCATGGCTGCGCTGGCCGGCCTGCGCTTTAGCCGGATTCCTGTGGGCGCTGCTGCTGGCGCCGCTGCCGTTGCAATTGCCGGCTGAGTTGGAAGGTGTTGATCTGTGGGTGGAGGGCTGGATTGCCGGCCTGCCGGAGCGGTCCGGGCGCAGCGTCCGTTTTGAGTTTGAATTGGCCCAGGTCCAGCGCGATGGGCAAAACATTCCGCTCGCCGGTCGGGTGCGCTTGTCCTGGTGGGATGAGGGTGGAGCGAAGACCCCTGCGGATGTGCCAACGACCTTGCATGTCGGTGACCGCTGGGGGTTTCCGGTGCGGCTGAAGTCGCCGCGTGGCCTGCGCAATCCCGGTGGTTTCGACTACGAACGCTGGCTGTATGCCAGCGGCATCATCGCCAGCGGCAGCATTCGCACCCAGCCACCGCCACAACGTCTGGCCGGGGCTGAGCGCTATCCACTGGACCGTTACCGTCAGCACATCGCCGACCGTTTCGCGCAACTGCGTTCCGGGCAGGCCGAGACCGGCATTCTAGTGGCGCTGGCGATCGGCGAGGAAAGCGGTATCACGCCTGCGCAGTGGGAGGTGTTCAACCGCACCGGCACCGGGCACCTGTTGTCGATTTCCGGTTCCCATATCAGTCTGGTGGCCGGGATGCTGTTCGCGCTGGTCTGGGCGCTGTGGAGCCGGGTGCCGGCGCTGGCGCTGCGTTGGCCGGCACCGCAGGCGGCTGCACTGGCGGCGCTGCTGGGCGCGGGCGCCTATACCCTGTTATCCGGGCTGTCGGTACCGGCGCAGCGTTCGTTTCTGATGGTGCTGGTCGCGATGCTGGCTCTGCTGGTTCGGCGCCCGGCCTTGCCGAGCCGGATCCTGGCCCTGGCGTTGCTGGTGGTACTGCTGGTTGATCCAGGCGCGCCGCTGCTGGCGGGATTCTGGCTGTCGTTTGGTGCAGTTGCGAGCATTCTCTATCTGGTGAGCGGGCGCGGTCACGGGCATGGCCTGTTCATGCAGACTTTGTGGCTGCAACTGGGTATCACGCTGGCGCTGTTGCCGCCAACCCTACTGTTTTTCCAGCAGATTCCGCTGCTGTCGCTGCTGGCTAACCTGATCGCCATTCCCTGGGTGGGCTGTACGGTGCTGCCGCTGGATCTGTTGGCAGTGCTGGCAGGCCCCGTAAGCGCCAGCCTGCAGGCGGGGTTGCTGGATCTGGCGGCGCTGACCCTGGAAGGGCTGTGGCGCATTCTGCTCTGGCTGGAGCGTTTGCCCGGTGTGGTGCTGTACCGGCCGGCGCCGCCGTTGTGGACACTGGTCTTTGCCGTACCGGGTGTGATCCTGCTGCTGGCGCCGCGCGGCTGGCCGGCACGCTGGCTGGGGCTGCCGCTTTGCCTGCCACTGCTGTGGCCGCCTGCGCTGACACCGCCGCCGGGCGCGGTCTGGTTGACGCTGCTCGATGTCGGTGAAGGTCTGGCTGTGGTGCTGCAGACCCATAGCCATGTGCTGGTCTACGACGCCGGGCCGCGGCTGGGAATGAGCCTCGATGCCGGGCGGGCGGTGCTGGTACCGTTCCTGCGGCATCAGGGTATTGCTGCGGTGGACATGCTGATGGTCAGCCACGCTGATACGCAGCACAGCGGTGGGGTGCGCTCGCTGCGCGAACAGGTCCCGGTCGCGCGGGTGCTCACGGCTGCGGTGGAGCAGGTACCAATCGACGGTGCCGCGCCTTGTCAGGCCGGCCAGTCCTGGAACTGGGATGGGGTCGAGTTTGCCATCCTGCATCCGCCGCCGCAGGGTTTCGACGGTGACGAAGCGTCCTGCGTGCTGCGCGTGACCGGCACTGCCGGACGGGTACTGCTGCCGGGGGATATCGAACGTGGTGCGGAGCGGGATCTGGTCGCGCGCTATGGCAACGACTTGGCGGCTGACATCATGGTAGCGCCGCACCAGGGGCGCCGCGCGCTGTCAACGGCTGCATTCCTGGCGGCGGTGCGCCCGCGCTATATCCTGTTCGCCACGGGCTATCACAATCGCCATGGCTATCCACGTGCCGAAACCGTGACGCTGTACCAATCCACGGGCGCTACGCTGCTTGATGCCGCTTACGAGGGGGCGTTGACCTTTCGCCTGGAAACGGGTCAGAGATTGGAACCGGCGCGTGAACGCCGTGATCAGCGTCATTACTGGAGCGCGCCCTGAACTGCGCCGCCGCAACGCTGCGGGCGTTGCGGCAAATCCAGTATCATGCCGCGCACGACACTGACAGGACAGCGCACGCATGCAGTTAAGCAGGTTTTATCCGGGGAGGCAGCCGGTATGTTCGAACTGATCAAGACCGGCGGCTGGCTGATGGCGCCGATCATGGCCTGTTCGCTAGTGGCGGCGACCATCATTTTTGAGCGCTTGCTGGCGCTGCGCCGGGCGCGGGTGCTGCCCGAGCGGCTGGTGGCCATTTTGCGTCGCTGGAGTGAGCAGGGTGCGATTACAGCGGCGGATGTGCAGAGCCTGGCGCTGGATTCGCCGCTCGGACGCATCGTGGCCATGGGCCTGGCCAACCGCGACCGGGGCCGCGAGGTGCTGCGCGAGCGGGTCGAGGACACCGGCCGCCATGTCGCTCACGAACTGGAGCGGTTTCTTAACACCCTCGGCACCATTGCCGCCATCAGCCCGCTGCTGGGCCTGCTCGGCACCGTGTCCGGCATGATCAAGATCTTTCAGATCGTTTCCGTGCAGGGCAACAGTAATTTCAGCCTGCTGTCGGTGGGCATTGCCGAAGCGCTGGTCACCACTGCGGCTGGCCTGAGCGTGGCGATTCCCAGCCTGCTGTTCTATCGTTATTTTCAAGGCCGGGTGACGAGCCTGGTGGTGGGCATGGAGCAGGAAACCCTGCACCTGATCGATCTGCTCGATGCCAGGGCTGGCGCGGTCCTGCCCGGGGAGCAGCCAACGTGAATCTACGTCCCCGGCGTCGTGAGGAACCGGAGCTGAACCTGGTGCCGATGATCGATGTGGTGCTGGTGCTGTTGATCTTTTTCATGCTTGCCACCAGCCTGCGCCATGAGGCCCAACTCGATATTCGTCTGCCGGATGCATCGGCACCGCCGCTGCCGGGCGATGTCGCGCAACTGGATGTCGATATCGACGCCAACGGCCGCTACGCACTCAATGGGCATGATCTGGGTCTGGACGATGCGGCGGTGTTGCGCGAGGCCCTGCGCACTGCACTGGCCGGGCGCGAGTTGCCGCTGACCGTGCGTGCGGATGGCCGCGCCCCGCATCAGGCGGTGGTGACGGTGCTGGATATCGCCGGACAACTGGGCATTCGCCAACTGGGTATTGCCACGATGAGCGCGGTGAGCGCACCAGGGGCCGTGCCCACGCCTACGCCGGTGTCTACGCCGGTGCCGGATGTGCCGCCGTCGGAGCCGCGGTCATGAACCTGCTGGATCGCTACGGTTACTCGCTGAACGGGGTGGCGATGCTGCTGTGGCCGCTGAGCCTGCTGTTTGGTCTGGGGGTGCGTCTGCGGCGCCTGTTCTATCGCTGGGGCTTGCTGGGCAGCGTGGCGCTACCGGTGCCGGTGATCGTAGTAGGTAACATCAGCGTGGGTGGCACCGGCAAGACTCCGCTGGTGGCGCGGCTGGTGGAATTGTTGCGCGCCGCCGGCTATACCCCGGGCGTGATCAGCCGTGGCTATGGGGGGCAGTCGGGGCAGTGGCCACGCGTGGTCACCGCCGACAGCGATCCGCTGCAGGTCGGTGATGAGCCGGTGCTGCTGGCGCAGCGCTGCCGCTGCCCGGTGGTGGTCGGCCCTGATCGGGTAGCGGCAGCGCAGTTGCTGCTTGATCGCCATCCCTGCAATGTGCTGCTCAGCGATGATGGTCTGCAGCACTATCGCCTGCAGCGCGATATCGAAATCGCGGTGGTTGATGGCCTGCGCCGCTTTGGTAACGGCGCCTGTCTGCCCGCCGGGCCGTTGCGCGAGCCGCCGGCGCGCTTGCGCACGGTGGATTTCGTGGTTGGCAATGGCGCGACCCGCAGTGGCGAATATCTGATGGTGCTGTGCGGTGATCGGGCCTTGAATCTGGCCGATCCCGACATCAGCGTTGCCTTGAAAAACTTCCAGTCGGGTACGGTGCATGCGATAGCCGGTATTGGCGATCCGTGGCGTTTTTTCGATCATGTGCGGCGCGCCCGCGTGCGGATTCTGGCGCACCCGTTTCCCGATCATCATATTTTCAAGGCCGGCGATGTGCGCTTCCTGGAAGATCTGCCGGTGCTGATGACCGAGAAGGACGCGGTCAAATGCCGGGCCTTCGCGCCGGATAACGCTTGGTATGTGCCGGTGCACGCCCAGCTCGATGCGGATTTCGAGCAACAACTGCTCAAGCGTGTGGCGGTGAGCGCCATGGGTAAGGGCATCATGCTGAATCATTGGAATACGAATCGCCGGCGCGGCGCGCAGCTGCGCGGAGGCGGTCTCCCTGTCAACGAGGTCAACGATGATGGAACAGAAACTGCTGGAGATTCTGGTGTGCCCGGTCAGCAAGGCGCCGCTGGTGTACGACAAGGCGCGCCAGGAGCTGATCTGTAAGGAAAGCCGGCTGGCCTACCCAGTGCGCGATGGCATTCCGGTGATGCTGGAAAGCGAGGCGCGCAAGCTGGCCGATGATGAGTGACGGATCCATGCATGCGGAAGCTGCGCTACGCTTCCGGGTGGTGATACCCGCCCGCTATGCCTCGACCCGGTTGCCGGGCAAGCCCCTGCGCATGCTGGCTGGACGGACGCTGCTGGAGCATGTCTACCGGCAGGCGCTGGCCAGCGGTGCCGAGCAGGTGGTGATTGCTACCGATGATCCGCGCATCGCCGAGGCGGCCGCCGGCTTTGGCGCGCTGGTATGCATGACGGCCACCACGCACCTGTCTGGCACCGATCGGCTGGCGGAAGTCGCCGAGCGTTATGGCTGGTCCGACGAAACCGTGGTGGTCAATCTGCAGGGTGACGAGCCACAAATGCCGCCGGCCTTGTTGCGACAGGTGGCGGCAGCCCTGATCGCGCATCCCGAGGCCGGCATAGCCACGGCCTGCGCGCGGATCGAGCAGCCGGCTGAGGTGTTTGATCCGCATGTGGTCAAGGTGGTACGCGACGCACGCGGCGCGGCGCTGTATTTCAGCCGCGCACCGATTCCCTGGCACCGTGACGGTTTTGCCACGGCGCGGGATGCGCTGCCCGGCGCTACGTCCTGGTTTCGCCATATCGGCCTGTATGCCTATCGGGTGGCAGTGTTGCGCCGCTACCCGCATCTGGTGCCGGCACCGGCTGAGCAGGCTGAATCGCTGGAGCAATTGCGGGCCTTGTGGTACGGCATCCGCATTCATGTGGTCGAAGCCGCTGCGGCGCCGCCGCCGGGCGTGGATACTGAGGCCGATCTGGCGCGGGTAGCCGCAGCGCTGCAGGCTTCAGGCGAGTAGATCGCAGGTGGCCAGCACTGGCAGTTCGGGGTTGAGTGCATCACGGTGTTCATTCAGCACCGCGACGGTGAAAGTAATCGGCAGGTGCTCGCCGGCGTGGCCGTACTGGTCGGCCTGGATCAGGGTGTGATCGCTGCAATCGCGCAGCACCAGTGCCGGTTCATCGGCGAGAATCTCGATGACCTGGCAGGCGATGCCCCGGTAGTGCAGGAATTGCCCCAGCAGGGGCTTGAGCTTGTGGGAATCAATGCGCAGCATGCGTGGTAGCGTCCAAGGTGATCGGATCCAGAATCGTACAAGCGGTGCGCGCGGCGTTGAGCGGCACGCGGCGACCGGATGAGAAAAAGGCGAAAGCGATGGTGCGAGTCCTGTTTGTGTGCATGGGTAATATCTGCCGTTCGCCAGTAGCGGAAGGCGTGTTCCGGCGGATGCTCGAAAGCGCTGGCCTGTCTGACAAGGTTTATGTCGATTCGGCGGGTACGCACTCTTACCACATTGGCGCGCCGCCTGATAGCCGCAGTCAAGCGACCGCGCGTCTGCGGGGTGTCGAGTTGCGGGGTTTGCGCGCCCGGCAGGTTGTGGTGAACGACTTTGCCGAGTTCGAGCACGTTCTAGCGATGGATCGCGATAATCTGGAGCATCTGCTGGCGCTGTGCCCGGATGCGGCCTTGCGCGCGCGCGTGCAGTTGTTCATGGATTTCGCACCCGATCTGCCCGAGCGCGAGGTGCCGGATCCGTATTATGGCGGCGCAGGTGGTTTCGAGCGGGTGATGGATCTGGTCGAGGAAGCCGCACAGGGTCTGCTGGTGCACATTCGCGAGCGGTATCGGATATAGCTGATGGCTGCGCCGGGTGACTGGCAGCGTTTGCCGGCGGCGGGATAAAAAACGGCGGGGATCGATGCAATCCACCCCGCCGTGCCGTTTCAGGGACGATCAGACCGCGGGCTTGTCCTCGGGCTGCTCTGGCGTTTCGGTCGGTGCTGGGCTTGATGCGACCGACGGTTCAGTATCCGGAGCCTGAGCGGTGTCATCAGCCGTCGCTGCGGTTTCGGTTTCTGCTTTGGCGTCTGCCTCAACCGCGGTCGTTGCTTCGGGTGCCGTTTCGACCGCTGCTTCATCCTGATCGGTAGCTGGCGATTCCGGTTTGGCAGTGGCTGCAGTGGTTTCAGTATCTGCTAGCGTTTCCGCTTCGCTGACCGTTTCCGCAGCAGGGGCTGTTTCAGGTGCGGAATCGATTTCGACGGTTGCCGGGGCTTCTTCTACCGTTTCAGCCGGAGTCACCGCTTCAGGTTTGACCGTTTCGTCAGCCGTTTCGAGTGCTGCCGCGACTGCTGCGGTATCCTGAGCGACGGACGTTTCTACTCCGGTGGTCGTTTCAGCGGCAACGGCAGTTTCCACTTCAGCTACCGCTTCATCGGCGATTACTGCTACAGGCTCGACAGCCGTTTCATCTGTTTCATCCGCGACCATTTCCATAGGCTCGATAGCCGTTTCGATCGCAACTGCCGCTTCATCGGCGATCACTGCTACGGTCTCGACAGCCGTTTCGGCTGCTACCGCATCCTGAGTGACAACGGGGGTTTCGGTAGCAACGGTTTCAACTTCGACTGTCGCCGCAGTTTCAGACCCGGTTGTAGCGGTTGTATCTGTTACCGGAGCGGTTGGTGATACCGGTTCGACAAGGCTCGGCGTCGCGGGTGCGGGCACTGGTTCAGCCGATCCGCGTGATCCACGCAGGGGTGGCAGGGTAATCGTCAGTGGCTCGATGCCTTCAACCACTGGGTATTCCAGCAGGGACGGTGGCGGTGGCACTGGCGGTTCGCCAACAGGCGGTCGGAGTCGTCGGCGTGGCATCCCGGGGAAGGCGCGGACGACCACTGCGGATACGTCGTCCCGTTGTTAGTGTCACCTGAACAGCGGGCTGTGTTGCCGTACCAGTAACAGTTTCGGTGGCAGGGGCGGGCGCGGTTGCGTCGGCACTCGCCTCGATGTTATCGACGCGCTCTTCGCCTTCAGGCAGTTCCTCAGTAATGGACGGGGCGGCATCGGTCGCGGCGGGTGCAT